>JANNQZ010000254.1:0-6795 GCA_031401015.1 Chloroflexota bacterium
GCAGCATGGCGGCCGGGATGAGCTGGGTCGCCAGGAGCATGGTCAAACCCACGCCACGGCCCGGGAACTTGAACCGGCTGAAGGCATAGGCGGAAGTGGCGGCAATGGCCAGGCCCACGAACGACGTCCCGGTGGTGATGACCAGGCTGTTGAACAACCAGAGCGGGAGATCCGTCTCGGTCAGCACGTGAACGAAGGATTCGAACGTCGCTCCGGCCGGGATCAGCGAGAACTCGCTGTCAAGCAGCCGATTGCCCGGCCGGAGCGCAACGCTCAGAACGCGGAAGATCGGGAAGGCCGCGATGACGCAGGCGACGGTCAGGATCGCATGGATGACGATGCGTTTCGATGTGCTGTCGCGGCGAGAGCCGCCACGCGAGGCGGCACGCTTCGCGACGCTCGAGACGGGGACGGACGGGACGACGGTCGCACCGCTCATTCGTAGGCTCCCTTCAGGCTGCCAGTCCGACGGACGTAGAAGACCGTGAAGACCAGGAGCGCCGCGAAGATCACGAACGCAAAGGCGGCGGCGTCGCCATAGCGGTTGTACTGGAATGCCTGGCGGAAGAGCGCCGTCACCAGGATGTCGCTCGTTTCAAGCTCGTTCTGGTTGATGAAGAATGGGACGTTGATGTTGTTGAACGTCCACACCGTGCCCAGGATGATCGCCGGCGTCAGGACCGGTTTGAGCAGCGGCAGGGTGATCGCACGGAAGGACTGGCGACTGGTGGCGCCATCCATCTCGGCCGCTTCGTAGTACTCGCTGGAGATGCTCTGGAGGCCACCCAGAATGAGCACCATCATGAACGGGATGCCGAGCCAGACATTCGTAATGATCATCGCCGCGAAGTTCCAGAAGGGGTCCGACAACCAGGGCACGGCCGGCAGTCCGATGCCGGTCAGCAGTTGATTGACGACCCCGAATTCGAAGTTGTATTCCGTGCGCCAGACGAGCAGGGCGATGACCTGCGGGATTGCCCACGGCAGGATGATCAGGGCGCGGTAGATGCCCTTGCCGCGCATCTGGCGGTGGAGCAGGAGCGCCAGCGCCATCCCGCCAAAAACGTGGCAGACCACGTTGATCACGGTCCAGATGATGGTCTGCAGGAACAGTTGCCCAAAACCGGTCAGCTTCAGGATGGGGGCGGTGAAGACCTCAATGTAGTTGTCGATCCCGATGAACAGGTCGTTGCCGAGCCCGAGGAAGCCGGGGTCCTTGAAATTGCGCAGGCTCATCTTGGTAAAGGAGACGTTGAGCTCCCAGAGGAGCGGATAGACGATCAGCACGAGCAGGCCGACGGCCGCCGGCGCGACGAGCATGAGTGGGATGGCCAGGCGCGTCTTGAGGATCCTGACCAGGAGCAGGTAGAGGAAACCCTCCAGGATCGCGACAAGCGCCACGATGACCACGAGGGTGAACCCGACCTGGCTCAGCGCGGTTGTCAACGCATCGAGCGTCACTGTCGTCCTCCCACTCGAATCAGGGCTTGCGCGGCCCCCGGCCAGAGTGTCATGAGCCTCGGGGCCCGCGTAGCCCCGAGGCTCATCGATCAACCTACAGCTGCGAGATGCAGGTCTCCGCAGACGACTGCATCGTCGCCGCAATGCCGGCGACGTCGCTGTTGCCCGTGAACAGGTCACGGACGCCCGCGGTCATGGAGTCGAACACGCAGCGCATCTCCAGGTTCGTCGGCTGCGGGACGCCCTTCTGGGCGGCCGCGGCCGCGCCGGATAGGAGCACGTCCGTGGTCACAATCGGGTCGGCGATCGCCTCGGCGTTGCCGGGGAGTCGCTTCAGTGCTGCGACGAGCGCGATCTGCTGCTCCTTCGCGGTCGCCCACTGGAAGAAGTCCGCGACAACCGTCTTGGTGTCGGCGTCATCGCCTACGGCCTTGGAGGCCATCAGGAACGTCCCGGCGATATATGGCTTGGGGTCCTCATGACCGGTGATCAGCGGGAGCGGACCGACGCCCAGCTTGTCGGCCCCAATGGCCTCCGCGTAGCCGCCAAGGGTCCAGTCGCCGTTGATGATGAACGGCGCCTTGCCGTCCTTGAACAGGGCGTCGGCGACGTTGTAGTCGGCCTCGGCCGGGGTGACCTTGTCCGTGTACTTGAGGTCATACAGGAACTGGAGGGCGCCCGTCATGGCATCGGTGCCTAGCGTCGGGGTGACGCCGTCGTCGGCGAAGACGCTTCCACCGAAGCCGCCCAGGAAGGGGACGAGCCAGAAGGATTCGGTCTGATTGAAGACGATGCCAAACTGGTCACCGGTGGTGAGTTCCTTGGCCTTGGCCACCCAGGCGGCGCTGTCTGCGGGAGCGGTGTCGCCGGCGAGGGTCTTGTTCCAGTAGAGCATCAGCTGGTTGCCGAACGATGTCGGGGCGCCCCACAGCGTCCCGTCCACGGTCACGATGCTGGCCGCCGCGGGGACGTAGCTCGAGGTGTCGACCATGTCGTTGAGCGGCAGGATCAGGTCGGCGGCCGTGAACGGTCCGACATGATCGGCGACCGTCCACAGCAGTTCGGGCGCGTCGCCCGCCAGGCTGGCGGTCTGGAAGTCTTCGCGCAGGAGCTCGACATCCTTGTTGACGACTTCGAAGGTCACGTTCGGGTGCCGGGCGGTGTAATCGGCCGCAAGCTTCTGGACGAACTGCAGGCTGCCGTCCGTTTCACCTTCCTTGGTCCACAGGGCCAGGGCGATGTCGCCGGTCGGGAATGCCGGGGCCTCCGGAGTCGCCTGTGGGGCTTCGGTTACAGCGGGTGCCGTGGTCGGCGCCGCCGCGCTCGGTGAGGCACTCGGCGTTCCGCTCGAACAGGCGCCAACGGCGAAGGCAACCACCAACCCCATCGAAATCAATCTTCGTACTGTCGTTGTCACGATGTGCTCCTCCAATATGCTGCGGATCTCACGAGTTCATTGACTGCCGGGCTGGGCGGCCACGGAGGTCGATCTGGGGCACGGGCCAAGGCCGTGGCGGATCGACGATACGGTCAGTCGAGCGCACCTCCTGCCGATCTGACCGAGACTGGCCCGGCGGAACCGCGCACGATCAGGTGCGTTTCGAGCCGGAGGTGCTCGGGGTTGGCGTGGTTCCGTCGTTGGACGACGGCCAGAAGCAGGCGAACCGCCTCTTCGCCCTTGCGACGGATCGGCTGATGGATCGTCGTGAGCGGGGGGTCCACGTGCGGAGCAAGATCGATGTCGTCGAACCCGACGACGCTGACGTCGCCAGGAATGGTCAGGCGCAGGTCGCGCAGCGCGCGCATCGCCCCGATCGCCATGGCGTCGCTCATGGCCAGCACGCCCGTCGGGCGGGCGCCCTCCACCCAGGCGCGCTTGAGGGCAGCCATTCCGCCGTCGATGCTGGCCGGTCCGACGACGACTCGTTCGTCCGGGATTCTGGCCCCGATCGCGGAGAACGCCTCACGGTACCCGCGCAGCCGCCTGCCTGTGACGCCGTCACGATCCATGGTGGTGGACGGCGCGGGTGGCTCGACGCCGATCACCAGCACGTCGCGGTGGCCCAGCTCGATCAGATGCTCCGCGGCGGCCCGCGCTCCGCCGACGTCATCGATCTCGACCGAGCCGTGGTCGGGCAACGCGGTCGAATCGACCAGCACGATCGGCACCCCGGCCCGCCGGATCTGCTCGACCTCTGGGTGATCGTCGGACAGCCCGATCGCCACGACGCCGTCCACGGTCGCCCGGCCCATCGCCCGGGCCAGCGAGCCGTGCAGCGGGGAGATGAAGTGCAACCCGTAGCCTGACGCTTCGGCCGCGCCGGCCACACCTTCGCTGAATGCCCCAAAGAACGGGTTCGAGAAGATGACCGACAGGGCCTGCGGGGTCAGCACGCCGATGGTCAGCGTCTGGCGCTGCGACAGCATCCGGGCAACCGGATGGGCCGTATAACCCAAGTGATCGGCGACCTCGCGAATCCGCTCGGCGGTCTCCGGGGCCAGCCGGTCCGGGCTGTTGAATGCGAACGACACCGCTGTCTTTGACACGCCCGCTTCCCGGGCGACATCGGCGATGCCCGCTCGCTTGGTCCGTAGCTCCATCGATCGCGACTCCCTGCTCGCTCCAGCCATCGGCTCCTCCACCGACCTTCGGAGCGTGATCCGGGCCTCCACGGGAGCTTTGATGCGGTCGGCCAGACATCACAAACCGGTTTAGCAAACCGGTTTAGGCGACTCTAACCAGAGTCGCTGGCCGATGTCAAGACCCATCCGGCCCGATGCTCCAACTGAGCGCCGGACCGGACACCACGAGGCCGCTCATGTTCCGTGGTCAGCTGTCGGCCATCCAACCGTGTCGCCGGCCATCCCTCCGTGCCGCCGGGTCAGCGACGGCCGGGCCGCCTGGTCGGAGTCGGCCCTGCCGCTTCGCGCTACCATCCCGCCGATGCTCCAGACCATCCGTGCCATGCCCACCGGGCTGCGCCTCTTCCTCGTCTATGCCTTCCTGATCCTGGCCGGCGTGGGGCTGAGCTTGCGTTTCGTGATCGACCAGGCCGTCGAAGCCTCGGTCAGCTTCATCGGGGTCGTCGTCATGGCCCTGCTCGCCTACACGATCTTCACCACGACGCTCGTCCTCCAGCGCAAGGAGGCCGCTCGCGGCCTCGCCATCGGCTTGGCCAGCCTCACCGTCCCGCTCGTGCCCCTCCTCCTTGCCAGCCGCCTGGCGATCGAGGCGGTCTTCGTCGCCGCCCTCGCCCTGCTCCTGTTCCGCGGCCTGCTTCGTCCCGAGGTCAAGGCGTTCCTGAACGAACCGTAGCCGGGGGCGCGTAACTCCCCGGTCGCGTGCCCGTTCCCCGTTGCGTGCCCCGGTCCCGGTTGCGCGCCCCGTTCCCGGTCGCGTGCCGCGTGTCGCCGTCCTGCCCGCGATCCTGCCGACCGGTTCAGACGCTCCCGAGGGCCACGCCTGCTCGCGGCGTCCGGCGCATGACGCGCGCCGGGACGGTACCCTCTCGCTGGGCACCGGCGTGCCCCGCACCCGATCCATCATGACCACCAGTCGATCACCGACCGCATCGAGGTCCCAGAGTGAGCAAACCCAGCCGTCGCCGCCAACCGCTGAGCCCCACCCCGGGCAGCCGCCCGGCCATGCCTACCTCGGGCAGCCGCCCCGCGACACCGACGGCCGGCCCGTCAGCGACGCCGTCAACGACCCCCGACAGCCGGCCCGCCGGCCCGCCAGCCGCCCGCCCGGCGGACGCCGGTAGCCCGTCCCAGACGCGCCCGTCCTCTTCGCCGAGCGGCAGCTCGCGCGTTGGTCGCCGTGAACGAGCCCGCGCCGGCTACAAGCCCTCGGCGATGGAGCGTTACCGGACCCCGATCGTCGCCGCGGCCGTGATTGCCGGGGCGGTCCTCGTGGCGGTCTTCGTCTTCGCCTCGGCGGCGGCACCGGCCTTCGCCTGCTCGACGGAATGGGCTCCGGATCCAACCCCCAGCCCGGCGGCGGCCGCCTCGCCGAACCCCGGCTACGTCCAGCCGGACATGGGCCGACGGCATGCCCCGCCCGGGGAGAAGTTGACCTACACCTACTGCCCACCGGCATCCGGCCCGCACGCCAATGCCGCTGGTGCGGGACCCATCCAGCCGCGCTTCTACCGGACGGCTGACGTGGCCCTGCCGTCTGGCTGGATCCACAACCTCGAGCATGGGGCGATGGTCATCCTGTATCGCGGCCGGGACGGCGACCCCGGGACCACAGACGAGGGCCAGGCGCAACTGGCCAAGCTGTTCGATGACTTCCCGCCCAGCCCGGTTTGCGGGATCCAGGCCGGGACCAGCCAGGGACCGGTCATCGCTCGCTTCGATCAGATGGCCACGCCGTACGCCGCGTTGGTGTGGGGCAGGGCGTTGCCCCTCGAACAGCTCGACAGCACCCAGATCCTGGAATTCTGGCGAATCTGGGGCGAGCGCTCCCACCCGGAAGCGCAGTGTGCGCCACCGACCGCCGCCCCTGCACCGACTTCGGCCCCCGCCGTCGAGGCGAGCCCGAGCGCGAGCTGACCGACGATCGTCTACCGCACCCGAGACCACCCGAAAACCTGCGCCAACCCCGTCCAACCCGCGCCGCGACCTGACACGGAGGCCCCCTGATGCTCGCCTTGGTCAAGACCGGCGCCGGCCCCGGGCTCGAGCTCAAGGAGGTCCCCGTGCCGTCGATTGGGATCAACGATGTCCTGATCCGGGTTCACAAGACCGGGATCTGCGGCACGGACCTCCATATCGAGGGCTGGGACCCCTGGGCCGCTCGAACCATCAAGCCGCCGCTCGTCGTGGGCCATGAGTTCGTCGGCGAGATCGTCGAGGTGGGCGCCAACGTCAGCGACTTCGCGCCAGGTGATCTCGCCTCGGGTGAGGGTCACGTGGTGTGCGGTCGGTGCCGCCATTGCCTGGCGGGCCGGCGCCACCTGTGCGCGCATTCGATTGGCCTCGGGGTTGGCCGCGACGGCGCCTTCGCCGAGTACGTGGCCCTGCCGATGACCAACGTGTGGCACCACTGGCCCGGGGTGAACGAGGAGGTTGCGGCGATCTTCGATCCGTTTGGGAACGCGGTCCACACAGCACTCGCCTTCCCGATCATGGGCGAGGACGTGCTCGTGTCCGGCGCCGGGCCGATCGGGCTCATGGCCATCGCGATTGCGCGCCATGCCGGAGCCCGCCACGTGGTCGTGAGCGAACCGAACGCCTACCGCCGCGAGCTGGCGACCCGGATGGGGGCCACCCTCGTGATCGATCCCGCCCAGCGCACGCTCCAGGACGTCTTCGGCGAACTGGACATGG
>JANNQZ010000255.1:0-9119 GCA_031401015.1 Chloroflexota bacterium
ACCTGACCCTCTGCCCAACGTGCCATGTCTATACTCGGGCCATCGAGGGCCGACCAACAGGGAGGTGCCACGTGAGGACGATCGTCAGGGGCAAGAACGTGGACGTGCCCGATCGCGTGCGCGCCTATGCGGAACGCAAGCTCCGGCGGCTTGAACGGATGCTGGACGACAGCTCCGACGCCATCGTCGAACTCGCCAACGAGCAGCATCGCAGCGCGACCGACGCCCATATCGCCGAGGTCACCCTCGTGATCGACGGGCAGGTCGTGCGCAGCCATGCCGCCGGGGCGAGCTACCAGGCCGCGCTCGACGAGGTCGTCGACAAGCTTGAGCGGCGCGCCGTCGACCATCGGGAGAAGCCCCGGTTGCGGGCCCGTCCGGTCGAGGAGAAGCAGATCCTGCAACGCATCGCCGATGGTTCCCCGGGACCCGCCCGACCGTCGAAGATCGTGAAGACCAAACGCTTTGCCATCGAGCCAATGTTCGAGGAGGACGCCATCAGCCAGATGGAGGAGCTCGGGCATCGGTTCTTCGTCTACGTCAGCGCGGAGACCGAGCGGGTCGCCATCGTCTATCGGCGAGACGACGGCGATTACGGCGTGATCGAGCCCGTCGTCGCGGGCAGTTACACCAGGGGCTCGGCACGTCAGACTGGCTGACGGAGCCGAGGCTGATCGCGCCGGGAAAGGGCGCGGGCGGCGCGAGTTCCCAACGACGGCCGGCCGCATCGTACGATGCGGCCGATGCCTTCCCCCGGTCGACGAATCGGTGCCCACCTGCCCCTCGCTGGCGGCATGGTCAGGGCGGTCGAGCGAGCCCACCAGATCGGCGCGACTGCGCTCCAGATCTTTGCCGACAACCCGACGGCATGGCGCAGACGGGCAGAACCACCCCACGAGCTGCCCGCCTTCCGCGAGCGGCTCGTTGCCCTCGACATCTGGCCCGTGGCGATCCACGCACCCTATCTGGTCAACCTGGCGGGTACGGACGAGGACTTCTTCGGACGCTCGGTAAGCGTGCTCGCGACGGACCTGCGGGCTGCCCCGGGGTTTGCGGCGCGATTCATGAACGTCCACATCGGATCGCATCGGGGTTCAACCGTGGAGGCGGGCACGGCGAGATTGGCGCGCGGGCTCGCCCTTGTCCTGGCTGAGGTGGATGACCATCCCGACGCGCCCATGGTCGTCCTCGAGAATTCGGCCGGCGGCGGCTCCGGCCTCGGGACCGGCGTCACGGAACTCGCGGGCATCGCGGAGGCGATCGCCGCCGTCGGGATCCCGGCAGGGAGGGTTGGGTTCTGCCTGGACACGGCGCATGCCTGGGGCGCGGGAGTCGACCTGGCGAGCACGGACGAGACTGACCGCTTCCTGGCCGAGTTCGACGCCCGGATCGGGCTGTCGCGCCTCGTCATGGTCCACCTCAACGACTCGAAGTCCGAGCGAGGGTCGCGGCTCGATCGGCACGAACACCTGGGCGCCGGCCGAATCGGTGCGGAGGGTCTGGCCCACCTCCTTCGACATCCGGCGCTGGGAGATGCCGCCATGTTCCTCGAGACGCCGGGGATGGACGAGGGCTATGACGCCGTGAACATGGCACGGGCGCGGGACCTGATCGCGGGCCGGGCGCTGTCCGACCTGCCGCCCGGGGCCCTCACGCTGCGCGGCAGCCGGAGCCGCAGCGCGCCCGAGGAGACCGCACGGGACATCGAGGATCCCGGGGTCCCGGACGACTCGACGCCGTGATGGCCGTGAACCGCGACCGCCTGCACGCCCTGGGCGTGCTGCTGGGACTGCTCGTCCTGGCCGCTCTCCTGCGCCTGCCCGACCTCGCGACACGGGGGACCTGGGACGGAGATCAGGGCCACGACATGCTGGTCCTCCGGGCGCTTGTCCGCGATGGCGTGTGGCCGCTCCTTGGGCCGCCGACCTCGATCGGGGATGTGCATCACGGCGCCCTGTACTACTACCTCCTGGCTCCGGCGGCGGCGCTGACCGGCGGCGACTCGCCCCTGGCGGTGGTGTTCATGATCACCCTGGCCGGGATCACCGCGGTCGCCGTCGCGTGGTGGCTCGGACGGGCGATTGCCGGCCCGGTCGCCGGGCTCGTCGCCGGCCTGGCGATGGCCATCTCACCGGCGACGATCGATGAATCGACGTTCATCTGGAACCCGAACCTGATTGGGCTGGCGAGCGCCGTGGCGTTGGCCGGGGCGTGGCGCGCCTGGGACACGCGTCGTCCCGTCTGGTGGCTCCTCGCCGCCGCCGGAACGGCCGTCACGATGCAGTGCCACGTCCTTGGCGTAACGCTCCTGCCGATCGTCGGGGCGCTGCTCGTGGCGGACATCCGCCGCCGGCCTGGCGGTCCGGAGCGCCAGGCCGCGGTCATCAGCGGGCTGGGCAGTCTCGGGCTGATCGCGCTGAGTTTCCTGCCCCTGGTCATCCACGAGCTGACCACCGACTTTGGGGAGATCCGGGCGGCCATCGCCTACGTCGCCGGAGGTGGTGGTTCGACGGCGCAGGGACCCCTCGGGCGACTCGTCGTGATCGCCATGCGGGTGGTCTCCTGGCCGTTGATTGGCCTCATTGCCGATGCCTTCGCGGCAGCCGCGGTCGCGCTCGTGGCAGTCGCCGCGATCGTCGCGTGGCAATCCATCCTGGGCCACGGCGCCCAACGCACCGCCGCCCGTTGGCTCGGGCTCGGGCTCGCCTGGACCGCGTTGGCGCTGACCTTCGCGTCGCCCAGTCTCGCGACCGTGATCCGCGAACTGCCGAACGACCACTACCACGCGTTCGCGGACCCGATGGTGCTGGTGCTGATCGGGATCGCCGCGGCGGCGTTGTGGCGACTCGCCAGCCCAGGCAGGATCGTCGCGCTGGCCGGCGTGGTAGCCATCGTCGGGTGGAGCGCGACGCATCTGCCGCCGGCCGTGCATCGTGACGGCGGGTATCCCGCCGCAGCCGCAGCGGCGGTGCGCATCGAGACGGCCGCGGGGCCCGGACCGATTCAGCTCCGCGGGCTACCAGATTTCAAATCCGTGGCCGCCTATGCCTACCCGTTGGTCCAGGGCGGCCGGAGTCTGGTGACGGGAGAACAGGTCAGCTCTGCGACCCTCCTCATGCGCGACCCAGCCATCGGGGCCCCGGCCACGGCCACAAACTCAGCCGATCCGGGCACCCTCGTCGTGATCTGCGACCGGCTGTTCGAGGTCGCGATCGGGGCCGCGTGCGGGGGGCCGGCCGAGGCGGGCATCGTCCCGGCCGACCTGGGCGACCCGATCGATCGTTTCGAGGCCGCGCCCGGCCGGATCATCTCGGTCTATCGGGCCGCAGGCCCGTAGCGGACCCGCCCATCACACCCCAGGGAATCGCGAACGCCGGCGCCCCAAACGCCGGCGTTCGCTATTGGCCAGACCCGGATCGGGAGGGCGAACCCGGGCGGCGACGTGATTTGGCGGGGTCGAGTTGATCTGGGTTGAGCTAGTACCGCCCGGGCTCGCGTCCCGATGGGCGACCCATCGGTCGGACCATGCTGACGGCAGTCGTGACGGTGCGACGAGGAGCCAGTCTTCCCGACGGGTCGGAGGCCGGCCTGGCAGGCGGGCGATCTGGTGTCCGGGCCGGCGTCCGTGCCGAGGTGGCCGGGCTTTCGGTTGACTGAAAGGCCCGCCCGTAGCGGCGCATCCGCACGGCGAGGTAGTACTCCATGATCTGGCGAACCTGCGCCTCGCTGAGCAGCTCGTCTGCACGGAGCGCGTATTCCACGCGAGCCGTCGGGTTGGCGCTGGTTCCGGCGACCAGGCCAAGGTACTGGGTCGTGTCGGCATCCTCGCGCAGCTCGCGCAGGCCGCGGGCAAGCTTGGTTGCCGTTCCCAGCGACGGCATGCGATCTCCCCGGATGAGGCGCGAAATGGTGGAATGGTCCACGCCTGACTGCTGGGCGAGCTGCCGCTGTGACATCTTCTTCGCCTTCAGCTGCGTCCTGAGCCAATCGTTGAAGGCTCGGGCGTTCTGGGTCGTCATCTGTTTCTGGCCGCTCCGCTGGATTGGGCCACGGTGGGTCGTTCGCTGGCATCACTATCCGCGGGTCCGCCCGGTCGCTATATGACCCGTTGGTACCGGCCAGGCCGCGATCGTCGCGATCCACGCCGGGAGGGTTCGGTGTGGTCCGCCCGGGTCTTGTTCAACGCAGCTGGGGCGGGACCCCTGACGAATGTACGGCCCGCCCGGCCCGGCGATCAGGCAGACGAGGTCTTGCCCGGCCGCGTGGTCCCCGCAAGCCCACGCGGTTTGGACGAGACGAAGTAACCAGCCGTGCCCAGCACGATGATCGAAAAGACGCTGATGACGCGGTCGAGCAAGGCGATCGCGGTGGCTTCAGCCAGCGGCACGCCGTACGCCACCGTCAGCACCCCGACAATCCCGGCCTCCACGATTCCGAGGCCGGCCGGGCTCAGCGGCACGGCTGTCAACAGCGAACCGATCAGGGCCACGAAAACGGCGCCGGACAGGCCGAGACTGACGTCCGTGAACCCAAACGCCTGCACGACCATGAACAGCCGCAGCGCCTCGGTCATCCAGATGGACCCCGTGAGGCCCCCCAGCAGCGGGAGCTGGCGAATGGCGATCGCGCCAAACACCCCCTCCTCGAAGCGGTCATACAGCTCGAGGAAGCGTGTGGGGAACGGCAGCGCCACGAGGATCCGCCGGCCGAAATTGCGCATGGTGAACAGCCCGACCGCGAGGACCGCGACCACGACCAGCCCGATCGCGAACACGAGCTGGATCGCCGCGGGAAGCCCATCACGGAAACTCCAGTAGCCGGCCGCAATCCCAAGCAGGGCGATCGCCGCGAGATCGAGAACGCGCTCGATGAAGACGGTCCCGAATGTCCGGCTCAACGACGCCGCCGTATTGATCTTGAGCAAGTACGCGCGGTAGACATCACCGAGCTTGGCCGGCGCCACACAGTTCACGAGCCACGACAGGAAGATGATCTCGGTCGAATCCCGCACCCGGATCCGGGTGCCCGTTCCGCGCAGGAGGATGGCCCAGCGCGCGCCGCGCATGGGAAAGCCAGCGTAGAAGATCAGGAATGCGATGCCTGCCAGTCGGAGGTCGGCCTGGGCGATCAGCCCGGGGACTCGCGCCAGCTGCGCCGCGTTGATCGAGACGAACACGCCGATCACGACCAGCGGGATCAGGATGGAGATGATCGTCCGGGGCTGGCGGAGCCGGCTGGAAAGGGACAGCGTGACGCGCTCGATTTCCAGCTCGGGACCCAGGGCAGCCTCCATGGCCTCTGATGCTGTCAGCCTGCTCCCTGCGTCGGCCATCGGCCAATCGTCATGGCCCCCGGTCGAGGTCATTCGGGCTCGCCTGGCTGAGGCCGGACCCGTCGATTACCGCGCGACCGCTGGACGAGCTTGGCGACTGGAGTCCACGCGCGGATCAGGTAGCTGGCTCGCCCGGGTACGAGTTGTCGATCGGCCAGGGCCGCCAGCAGTCCGGCCGGGGTCGACAGGTCGCCGTCAAGCGCGGTGTAGGCGACCCCGATCTCGAGAATGGAGTGAGCATCCGAGACAGCGACCCCCGCGATCCCGTGGTCCCGCGCGTAGTCGGCGGCTCGCTCGTTCCCGCGGCCGAGCAGCCGGGCGTTGTGGGTCTCCACCCAATCGACGCTCGCACCCAACGAATCCAGGCGGGCATCGCGCAGCAGGGACCCGCGAAAGCGATCGAACGGATGCGGCATGCCCACCAGGGCGCCCTGCTCGCGCGCCGCCGCGATCGTGTCGACCGCGGACAGGCCGGGCGGGATGGCCTGCTGGAGGAAAACGCAAATGAGGTCCCCGTCGCGCGTCCGGACCTCTTCCCCGATGATGACGGTCAGCGAGGCGGGTGCGACCGAACGAGCTTCCAGCGCCCCGTCGATCCGGTCGTGATCGGTGATTGCCAGGTGGGTCAGGCCGCGCTCTGCCGCTGCGGTCACCACGGCCAATGGGGCCGACAGGCAATCGAAGCTGGCGTTGGTGTGGCAGTGGAGGTCGACGAAGGCACGCCGACGCCCGTCCGGGTGCGACGCGGCCACGTCAGACCTGCTGGACGAGCGATTTCCTGAAAAAGTCGAAGTGCTCCAGGGCGAGCCCCGTCCCGAGGGCGACGCAGTTCAACGGGTTCTCGGCGACGTGGCACGGGACGCCGGTCACCTGGGTCAGCAACTTGTCGATGTTGCGCAACAGCGCGCCACCGCCGGACATGACCATGCCCTTGTCGATGATGTCCGACGACAACTCCGGTGGTGTCTGCTCGAGGACAGAACGGACCGCGGCAACCAGCTGCTGGAGTGGCGCCTCGATCGCCTCCATCACCTCGCTGCTGGTGATCGGGATCGTCCGCGGCAATCCGGCGATCAGGTCGCGACCGCGAACCTCCATCGTCAGCTCACGTTCGAGCGGGAGTGCGGTGCCGATCTGGATCTTGACGTCCTCGGCGGTGCGCTCACCGACCATCAGGTTGTACTTCTTGCGAATGTAGGTGGCGATGGCTTCGTCGAAGCGATTGCCGCCGACGCGCAGGCTCTTCGAGACCACGATCCCGCCGAGCGCGATGACCGCGATCTCGCTCGTGCCACCGCCGATGTCGATGATCATGTTGCCCGATGGACCACTGATCGGGACGTTGGCCCCGATCGCCGCCGCCAGCGGCTCCTCGATCAGGTAGGCGTCCCTGGCGCCCGCCTTGAGCGCGGCGTCACGGACCGCCCGCTTCTCCACGCTGGTCACCCCGGCCGGGACCGAAATCATCACGTCCGGCTTCGAGAACCCGATCCGGCCCCGGCGGACCTTGCCGATGAAGTGGCTCAGCATCGCCTCGGTGATCACGTAGTCGGCGATCACGCCGTCCTTCATGGGTCGGATGGCATGGATGTTGCCGGGGGTCCGGCCGATCATCTCGCGGGCCTCCTCCCCCACCGCGACGATCCGGTTGTCATCGGAGACCGCGACGACGCTGGGTTCCGAGATGACGATGCCCCTGCCCTTGACGTAGACAAGGACGTTGGCCGTGCCCAGGTCAATGCCGATCTTCATGTGCCGATCTTCATGAGGTGGTGACGTCTGTCCCTTCCACGCTGCGCGAGATACTGGCGCCCAGATCCCGGAACTTGCGCTCGATGTTCTCATAGCCCCGGGCAACATGGTGCGCACCGCGAATCGTCGTCGTGCCGCGGGCAGCCAGCGCGGCCAGGATCAGCGATGCCCCGGCACGCAGATCACCGATCTCGACGTCCGTGCCAACCAGCGTCGACGGTCCGCTGATCGTCGCGTGCTTCGAGTCCAGGATCTTGACGGCCGCTCCCATCCGACCGGCCTCGCTCAACCACTCCAGGCGGTCCTCAAAGATGGCCTCGTGGATGTGTGACACACCGCGCGCCTGCGTCAACAGGACCCCGGTTGGTGGCTGGAGGTCCGTGGCGAACCCGGGATAGGGCGCGGTCTCAATGTCGCAGGCCCGCAGACCGCCGGTCAGCGCCGCGCTGCCGTTCACCTCGATCGTGTCAGCATGGCACACCACGTCCACCCCGACCCGGGCCATCGTGTCAAGAAAGGCCCCCAGGTGATCGCACGGGGCACCTTCCAGGGTCACCCGCCCACCGGTGATGCCGGCCGCGATGATAAAGGTGCCGGTCTCGATCCGATCAGGCACAACGCGATGCTCGGCGCCACGCAAACGCTTGCGCCCTTCGATCTCGATCGTGTCCGGATAGGTGCGCTCAACGGACGCGCCCATCGCCTGGAGGAACAGGATCAGGTCGTCCACCTCCGGCTCCTGGGCGGCCGGCCGAATGACCGTGCGACCCTCGGCCAGGGTCGCGGCCAGCATCGCGTTCTCCGTGCCCATCACCGACACAAAGGGAAAACGGACCTCGGCACCGCGGAGCCGGCCCGGGGCGGTGGCGAAGTAGTAGCCGTTGCGATAGTCGATCGATGCACCGAGGGCGCGCATCGCATCGACGTGGAGATTGACCGGTCGCCGGCCGATCCGGTCGCCGCCCGGGTTGCTGATGATGACCCGCCCGAACCGCGCCAGGAGCGGCCCCAGCAGGATGAAGCTCGCGCGCATCCTGGCGGCGGCCTCCAGCGGGACAAAGAGCCACTCCACGTCACCCGATGCAATCTCATAGACGTTGTCGGCCGGGTGGTCGACGACGACGCCCAGGTCGCGGAGCGTCCCGGCCATCACCCGGACATCCTCGATCTCCGGGACGTTGGTCAGCCGGCAGCGCTCGCCGGTGAGGGTTGCCGCGGCGAACAGCTTCAGCGCCGCGTTCTTGGCGCCACTGATCTTGACGGTTCCGCTCAGCGGCTTCCCGCCCTCGATCCGGAAGATCTCCGGCGCAACCGGCTCGGGCGTGTACTCCCACTGAAACGGTCTGGCGTCAGCCAACCTGCTGCCTCGAAGAGCCGCCGCCGTCGCGCCGCCGACCAGGCCAAGGCGGCGCCGAGCACGAGAGCGCGCGCACCATGAGGTGCGTAAGCGATCGCGCGGAGGCGCGAACGCGGGCCTGGGCGTGCGCCGTGGCGATCCCAGGGTCAGTGGTCACGTCCCTTAACCGCGGTGCCGCGGACCCTCGCGGTGTCTGCGCTCGGCAACCCGGATCCGCAGGAGCGCCTGCTGGAGCGTGGCTCGGGCCGCGGCCAGATCGGCACCCTCGGCGAACCCCGTTTCGAGCGCCCGCTCCGCGTCCCGGCGCGCCTCCTGGGCCCGTTCGAGATCGATCTCACTGGCCATGTCCGCAGTCTCCGCCATCACGACCACGCGGTCCGGCCGCACCTGGAGGAAGCCACCCACGATCGCAAACGACTCCTCAGTGCCGCCCTTGCGGAAACGCAACTCGCCGATCCCGAGCATGGTCACGAGCGGCGTGTGGTGCGGCAGGACGCCCAATTCGCCTTCGGACCCAGGGAGTACCACCGCATCGACCGTGTCGGAGTAGGCGAGGCGCTCCGGCGTGACGATGTCGAGCTGCAGCGGCATCGGTCAGCCCGCCAGCTTCGCCGCGTTCTCGCGCACGTCGTCGACGGTGCCGGCCAGGAAGAAGGCCTGTTCGGGCAGCGTGTCGGT
>JANNQZ010000256.1:0-13752 GCA_031401015.1 Chloroflexota bacterium
GGTTGGTGTCGTCGAAGCGGAGATGGCAGCGGCCCCCGAATTCCGCCGCGATGCCGAAATTCAGGCAGATCGACTTGGCGTGGCCAATGTGCAGGTACCCGTTCGGCTCCGGCGGGAAGCGCGTGACCACGGTCTGATGGCGACCGGATCGCAGGTCCGCCGCGACGATCTCGCGGATGAAGTCGGCCCGCTCGGGCTTCGCTGGGTCGAGGCTCATGGGCACATCCGAACCGGGAGGGGGATCGGGGAAGGTTGGCTGGCGAGCAAGGATTCGAACCTTGAATCCCCTGATCCAGAATCAGGTGCCTTACCGTTTGGCCACTCGCCAGTAGACCGGGCGCGATCTTACCGCATCGGGCGCCCGGCTCCCCTGAGGACTTCCCCTGAATATCGCGGACCGCTGGCAGACTCGCGGGCTTGCCGGCTCCCACGCGATGGTCCTCTGCTACCCTGCGGCCCGTGCCACCGCCTTCGGAACCCACCGAGCCGCCGCCTGATCTCGACCCGGCCGACATCGAAGGATTGCTGAGCCACTCACCGACGTCCGCCGATGAGCCGACCCAGACGTCCGCGATGCCCAAGGCGGCGGCGGAGCCCCCCCAGGAGCCGGCTGGACTGCCCGTTGCGCTCGCGGAGCCGCCCGACGCGCGACCCGACGCCCTGGCCGAGCCATCGCGGCATCGGTCGCGTTACCTGCCGGCATTTCTCGATGCGCTGATCCCTGGCCTTGGCCACCTCGTCGCCGGACGCCACGCAAGAGCCCTGCTGTTCGTTGCTCCACTGGTCGTGATGGGTGCGGCTGCGATCTGGGTCGTGGCGACCACCTCGGCGCCAAGGCTGGCGGCCACGCTCCTGTCCGTCGAGATCATCTGGGGTCTGTTCGTCGCCCAGGGGCTCCTTCTCGCCTCCAGGTTGATTGCCGTCGGCTCCAGCCTGTTCGACCCGTCCCTTCCCAAGCCGGGTCGGCGGGACCTGGTGCCAATCACCCTCCTGCTCGCCTTCGTGATCGCGCCGCAGGCCTATGCCGGATATGCGACCGAGATCGCCCGCGAGGCGGCGGACCAGATCTTCGTGGAGCCTGGACCGGAGCCCGTGGCCGTTGCACCGTCCACCCAGCCCGTGCCGGACCCGAGCTTCCTCTCGACGGTTCCGCCAAGCCCGTCGATCGCGCCGTCCCTGAGCCCGGCCGGCGACCGAATCACTGGACTCATCATCGGCGTTGACGCCGGGGTGGGTCGCAACACCTACCTGACCGACACGATGATCGTAGTCTCGCTCGACCGCACCACCGGGACCGTGTCGATGCTGTCCATCCCTCGGGACATGGTGGATGTGCCGATGTCTGACGGTCGCCAATTCCGCGACAAGATCAATTCGCTGGTCTCCTATGCGCGGCGCAACCAGGACCAGTTTCCTGGTTCGGACGGGACCGGGTTCGACGTCCTGATGGATGCGCTCGGGACCCTGGTCAACATGCCAATCGACTACTACGCCAAGGTCGATCTCGGCGGCTTCGTCCGGGTGGTGAACGTCCTGGGTGGGGTCGATGTCAACGTTGCACGGGCGTTCTGCGACCCGAGCTACGACGAATACGGCTTCAGCCGCGGCTTCTCGATCACCGCCGGGCGGCATCATCTCGACGGCCAGCAGGCGCTGGCCTACGCGCGGGTCCGCAAGGCATCAGGCGAGAGCGACTTTACCCGGGCCGCTCGCCAGCAGGAGGTCATCTCCGGGATCCGCGACTCGATCGTGGGCGGGGGCTTCCTGAACGATCCGATCGGCCTGCTCCAGGCCATCGGCCAGACGGTGACGACGAACCTGCCGCGCGAATTGCTGCCTGACCTGGCTGAGGTGGCCAGTGAGATTGGGCGCGAGCAGACCTATCGAGCCGTGGTCAACCATCCGCTGGTCAGGTCCGGCTTTGACGTTCGGGGCTCGATCCAGATCCCGGACGTCCCGGCCATCCGTGCCCTGGCCGCCGCGATGTTCCCGGTCGACGGCGAGTTGCCGGCCGCGGAGTTTGCCGTGGTGAAACCGGGGTCAGGCCCAGGGCCGTCAGCCAGCCCGGGGCCAGCTGTTGGGAGCGGCGTCGCCGGATGTGCACCGGCGCCGAGGCCGAGCCCAGCCGCCACGCCGTCTCCGAGCGCGTCGCCCTCGGGTGAACCGAGCGAGTCACCCGTCGAACCGAGCCCGTCAGCGGAGCCGAGCCCATCTGGCGACCCGAGCCCATCTGCGGAGCCGAGCGCGACGCCCGCGCCCGAACCGTCGCCGTCGCCCGAGCCCTCAGCAACGCCTTGACGCTGTGGGTGGCACCGACACTGCCTGCCTGGCCAGATGTCGAATCCCGGGCCGCTCGTTCGTCAGCTGAATGACGCCTCGCCGAGGCCGGCCGCAAGGAGGGACATCATGGGCAACCCGATCGTGCACTTTGAGATTCGCTCGGAGGATCCCGACGCCACTCGGGCGTTCTACGCAACGCTGTTTGGCTGGACCTACCCGGCCGGCGGGTTCCCCGACTACACCTACGTCGACAGCGGCGTTCCAACAGGCACGATCCCCGGTGGGATCAGCCCGACGCAGGGCGGAAAGCCGATGGTCACGGTGTTCGCCGGCGTCGCTGACGTCGCAGCCTCGCTGGCCAGGGCAGTCGAACTCGGTGGCACGATCGTGCAGCCGGCGACCAGCGTTCCAGGCGTGACGTTCGGGTTGTTCGCCGATCCTCAGGGGCACGTTGTGGGCGTCGCGTCGAACGACACGGTGGGTTGAATACGGGCCGGCAACGGCCGTCGGTCCAGGATCAGCGGCGCCCTGATCTCGATCCGGCCGAGTGAGCGTCGCGCCGGGCTGCCGGCCACGATTCCCGAATCGGCATCGAAGGTGCAGGTGCTACACCCGTGGCAGGTATCTCGCCGAAACCGCGCGCTTCGGAACCGGCAAGCGATCCTGCTCAGCGGAGGAGCGCCTCCCGGAGCAGCACCGTCAGCTGGTCCCACTCGACCAGGAAGGCGTCGTGGCCCTTGGTCGAAGTGATCTCGCGATAGGTGGCCGCCACTCCGGCCGCCGAAGCGGCATCGACGAGCGCCTGTACCTGGCGCGGGCCGTACAGGATGTCGCCCTCGATGCCGATCCCCGTTAGGCGGACATCACCGTGCGCGAGCCGGTGAACCGCGCCATCGACACCGTCGTGTGTGCGCCCGATGTCGTGGCTGTCCATGGCACCGACGAGGATCCGGTAGGTTGCCGGGTCAAAGCGGTCGACTAGCTTGTCGCCCTGGTAGTCCAGGTAGCTGACGACCGACGGTCGGCCATCGGCGGCGAGCGAGCCCGCGAAGCGCTGCGCGAAGTCCATCTCGCTGCGATAGGTGGTCATGGCGAGCTGGCGGGCGAGCGAGAGGCCCTCGATGCCGAGCTGTTCGATGAGCTGGACCTGGAGGTGGTTCCATGCGATGGCCAGCGGTCCGATCGAGGCGGGGGCAGCGATGGGGGCCACGCGACGAACGGCCACCGGCCGCGCCAGCGCGACCTCGAGGGCGACCATGCCGCCGAGCGAACCACCCGTTGTGAGGGCTAGCTCGGTAACCACCAGCGCGTCCAGCAGCGCCCACTGGGCCGCCGCCTGGTCGGTGATCGTGACCGCGGGAAACGCTTCCCCGTACGGCCGGCCCGTCCGGGGATCGGGGGACGTGGGCCCTGTCGTCCCGTAGCGGCCGCCGAGCAGGTTGGCGCAGAGCACCCCGTACCGCCGGGTGTCCAGTGCCCGCCCTTCGCCGATCAGTGGCTCCCACCAGTCCCCGGCAGCATCGGCCGATCCTGTGAGGGCGTGGATCACCAGGACCTGTGGCGCCGCTCCTGGAGGCGGACCGTCATGCCGGTAGGCAACGGTTAGTTCGGGCAGCGTGACCCCGCTCGCGAGGGTGAACGGCCCCAGCGACGCGGTTTCGAGCCGGCCGGTCCCCGTCGGGAGACCGGCCGGCATGGTCGATTGCGTCGTCGGGGCCCGCAGCTTCACCCGGCCGCGCCGACGAGGGTCCCCTCGGCGGCGCTGTCGGACGTGGCGGCCGCAAGCGCCTGTCCAAGGTCCGCGATGAGGTCGTCGATGTGCTCAAGGCCCACCGACAACCGGATCAGGTCAGGAGTTGTCCCGGTGAGGATCTGCTCCTCGGGGTCGAGTTGCGAGTGGGTCGTGGAGGCCGGATGGATGATCAGCGACTTGGCGTCGCCGACATTTGCCAGCAAGCTGAAGATCTGGACGTTGTCGATGAGCCGACGGCCAGCTTCCACGCCGCCCTTGACGCCAAACGTGACGACCCCGCCAAAGCCGCCGGTCAAGTACCGCTTGGCCAGGCCATGGGACGGGTGCGATGGCAGGCCCGGGTAGCTAACCCAGGTGACCCCTGGCTGCTGCTCCAGCCAGCGGGCGACCGCGAGGGCGTTCTCGCTGTGGCGGGTGATCCGCAGCGGCAGCGTCTCAAGACCCTGGAGGAACAGAAACGCGTTGAACGGGCTGAGCGCGGCGCCGATGTCGCGCAGGCCCTGGACGCGCAGCTTCAGGATGAAGGCCAGATTCCCGAAGGCGCCCGTGTAGCTGATCCCGTGATAGGACGGATCGGGGTCGACGAAGTCCTGCTTGAACCGCTCGGATGCTGTCCAGTCGAACGTGCCGGCGTCGACGACCACCCCGCCGATGGCCGTCCCGTGTCCTCCGATCCACTTGGTCGCCGAGTGGATGACGATGTCCGCCCCGTGCTTGATCGGCTGGGCGAGCAGCGGAGCGAAGGTGTTGTCGACGATGACCGGCACGCCGCGGGCGTGGGCGACGTCAGCGATCGACGCGAGATCGTGCACGTCCAGGCGTGGGTTGCCGATCAGCTCGAGGAAGACAGCCTTGGTCTTCTCGTTGATGGCGCGCCCAAACGCGGAGGGGTCGGAGCCGTCGACATAGGTCGTCGTAATCCCGATCTTGGGCAGCGTGTGGGTAAACAGGTTGTAGGTCCCGCCGTAGAGGCTGGATGAGGAGACGATGTTGTCGCCGGCGCGGGCGAGATTGAGGATCGACAGGGTCTCAGCGGCCTGGCCGGAGGCAACCCCTAGCGCCGCAACCCCGCCCTCCAGCGCCGCGACGCGCTGTTCGAAAACATCCGTCGTCGGGTTCATGATCCGGGTGTAGATGTTCCCGAATTCCTGGAGGCCGAAGAGCCGGGCGGCATGCGCCGCATCGTTGAAAACATAGCTGGTCGTCGCGTAGATCGGTACGGCGCGCGCGTTCGTGGCCGGATCAGGCTTCTGACCTGCATGGAGCGCGCGCGTCTCGGGTCGGAAGGTGGTCGGATCGAGTTCAGTCATTTCGCAGTTCGTCCTTTCTGGTGGGGATCGACCGTCGCTCAGGCCGCGGCGACAGCGACCTCCGCGGATGGCGTGAGCAGCTCGAGCCGCACCCGGGTCGGGTTCGACAGCAGATCCAGAACCGGGCAATGCGCGTCGACGTGGTCGCGCAGGCGCTGGAGGTCTTCCACCGGCGCCGCACTATCGAGGGTCACCGTGCCGCGGATGGCAAGGAACCCGGGTCGGATCGAGGCGTCCTCGCTGCCGAAGAAGCCACGCAGGTCGATATCGCCTTCGAGCGTCACGGCGACGCCGTCGAGGGGAATGCCCAGGGCATCGGCGTGGAGCCGGTACGTGATCTCCTGGCAGGTGGCAAGCGCAGCTAACGCGTACTCGACCGGACTCGGGGCGAGGTCCGTGCCGCCCAGGGTCGGCGGCTCATCGACGTTGATTGTGAACCCTCGCGTGCGCACCTTGCTGACGAGGCCCACCTGTTGCCGGCTCTCGACACGGAATGTGGCGAGCGCGGACGAGGGCGATTCTGCGAACGCTATGGTGCCCGCGGGGATGACGGCGCCAAAGGTGGAAGTCATGTTTCTTGCACTCCGTGCTGCGATGGGTCCTGTGACGGATGAAAATCCCGGGCGGCCCTGGGAGGGCCAGAGGTGGCCTGGCGGTCACCCGTCGTGTGGTTCGGAGGAACAAAAAACTGCAGCTCCTGCGTGGAGTCTGCAGCCCCGGGACCAGTGCCTGTGGTCCCGCGTTACCCGTTGCTCAGGTTGCGCGTGACCTCAGGCCCCTTCCTCCGCACGGCGGGGCCGCCAGCGCATACACATGTTCGGGGCGCGGTGTTGGCAGGTCACGGTCCGCGGATGGTGCCCGATCCTGCGACCCTCGTCAATGGCCGGGCCCGAATCGCAACCTTGGCGGGCCGGCCGAGCGGTCGCGGACTGACTAGACTTCTTCCATGTCGAACATCCGCACGGCCATCATCGGTCTGTCATGGATTGGGGCCGATCCAGCGCAGAAGGCCTCCGATCCAGTTCTGGGAACGGCTTCGCCGGGCACCCACGCGTCGGCGATGGCCACGATCCCCGACATCGAGGTGGTGGCGGGCTGTGACATCGCCCTCGGCTCCCGGGAGGCGTTCACCGAACGGTGGGGCGGCGTCTGGCCCGGCCTCCGAGTCTACGAGGACTACCGGGACCTGTTGGCCAATGAGCAGGTCGACCTCATCTCGATCGTGACCCCGGACCATCTCCACGCGCCGGTTCTGCATGCGGCGCTTGCCGCCGGGGTCAAGGCGATCTTCTGCGAGAAACCGCTGTCCACCTCGCTGGAGGAGGCAGATCGGATGGTCGAGGCCGTCCGAGCAGCCGGGGTTCCGATGAGCGTCAACTACGGGAAGCGCTGGTACCCCGAATATGTGGAGGCGCGTCGGCTGGTGCGCGCGGGAGCGATCGGTCGATTGGTCCACATCGCCGTTGAAGGCGGCGGGCCCCGGGCGATGCTGTGGCGGATCCATACCCACCAACTGGATCTCATCAACTTCTTCGCGGAATCGGAGCCAGCCTGGGTCTGGGCGGAGCTGGAGCCCGGCTGGGAGGACTACGGGACGACCTACAAGGGTGATGGCGGCAGGACGGCCTCGCGGGAGCCGGGCGTCAACGCCCACATCGGCTTCGCC
Source organism: Chloroflexota bacterium (assembly GCA_031401015.1). GTDB lineage: Bacteria > Chloroflexota > Limnocylindria > Limnocylindrales > CSP1-4 > SPCO01. The sequence continues at coordinate 7,010 of JANNQZ010000256.1, forward strand.
AATGGCATCCGGGCGTCGTTCCTTGGCTGGAAGCAGATCCCCCAGGATGTGGTGGTCCATCTGCTCGGAACCGAGGCGCGGATCGAGCTTGACCTCGAGGGGTGGCGCATTGTCACCGTGCCGTCGAGCGACGATCGCGCGCCGACACCCGAACTGGCGAAGCCGTTCATCACCCCGATCACGCCGGAGTTCAACGTCTCGGGGATGTCCGCGGCGTTGCGCGAACTGATCGGCGCCATGCGCACGGGCAGCCCCAGGAGCAGCACCGGGGAGACTGCCCGCCGGACGATGGCCATCACGGACGCGATCCTGCAGTCCGCCGCCCAGGGGAATATCCGGGTGCCGGTGCGTCCGCCGCCGTGGGCCGCCGAGGGGTGACCCGGACGCCTGCCGAGGGGTTGCTGATCCGGGGGGCGACGGTCTACGACGGTACGGGGTCCCCCGGAGTCCCGGCAGACGTCAGCGTTCGCGGGGGACGCATCATCGCCGTCGGCTCGAACCTGCCGCGGGACGGGTTCGACCGGATCCTCGACGCCGGTGGGCTGGCGGTCGCGCCGGGCTTCATCGATCTCCACTCCCATTCGGACTTCACGTTTCCGGCGTTCCCCAATTCGCCCGGGCAGGTCAGCCAGGGGGTCACCAGCGAACTGATCGGCCATTGCGGCGACACGCCGGCGCCGCTGTCGAGCGATCCGGTCCGGCGGCAGCAGCTCATCGACTACGAGATTGCCGCTGGGCCGGACCTGGCCTGGGACTGGACGAGCTTCGCCTCGTACCTCGATGTTCTCGAAGCGGCTCGCCCGGCTGTGAACTGCCTGCCGCTGGTTGGCCACACGGCCCTGCGGGTCGCGGCGATGGGCATGGACGAGCGGCCGCCAGGGCCGGGCGAACTGGAGGCCATGCGGGTCGGTCTCCGCGAGGCCCTGGCGGCCGGTGCCTGGGGGATGAGCACAGGACTCTCGTATGCCCCTGGGCAGTGGGCCACCACCGACGAGATCTTGGCGATGGCGTCGCCGCTCACCGAGGCCGGCGCGATCTATGTGTCACACACGCGCAACGAGGCCGACGAGCTGCTGGCGGCGGTCGACGAGGCTCTCGCGATCGGCGAGACGCTCGGGGTGCCGGTCCAGATCTCGCACCTGAAGGCGTGCGGGGCCCGCAACTTCGGTCGGACGCGCGAAGCCCTGGCAGCCATCGAGGCGGCCCGCGCCCGCGGTGTCCGGGCGGCGTGCGACATGTACCCGTATGAGGCCGGAAGCACCTACCTCAGCCAGATCCTGCCGCCGTGGTCGTTCGACGGCGGGGTCGATCAACTACTGGAGCGGCTCCGTTCCCCTGAGGTTCGACGACGGATCCGACATGACATCGAGACCGGGCTGCCCGCATGGGGCAACCTCGGCAAGGCCGCCGGAGGCTGGGACAGGATCCTGATCAACGGAACGCGGGAGCCGGGCGCGGAATGGGCAAGAGGCCACTTCGTGTCCGACCTGTTGGCGAGCTCCGCCGCCGACCGAGACGGCCTGGACCTGGTCTGCGATCTGCTGCTTGCGGACGGGGGCGCCTCGACGATGGCGATCTTCATGATGGACATGGCCGATGTCCGCGAGGTCATCGCGTCACCGTTCTGCGGCGTTGGGTCGGACCTCTATGCCGTCACCGCAGCCGAAGTTGCGAATCACCCGCGCTGTGCCGGCTCGTTCGCACGGGTCCTGGGGCCGTGGGTCCGCGACGGGCTGTTGCCTCTCTCAGAGGCGATCCGCAAGATGACATCGCTGGCCTCCGCCACGATTGGGCTGACGGACCGCGGGCGAGTCGCGCCTGGACTCGTCGCTGACCTCGTGGTGTTCGATCCTGCGGCCGTGACGGACAACGCGACATGGGAGCGTCCCGCGGCTCTCGCCATCGGGATTGAAGCTGTGCTGCTTGGCGGTCGTTTTGCGATTGACGGTGGACGCCCGGTCAACCTGCGACTTGGCCACGTTCTCCGTCGCCCGCCCGCTGGCTCCGGGGCACAACCCACCGGGTGATGCAGGTCGGATGCATCAAGGACGCGGCGGTCCCGAGGTGATTCCGACGGGGTTGGCGTAGACGACCGATCGGAGGTTGTCGTGGTCGGCAACGCCAACGCCAACAGAATCCCCGACGCATTCCGAGCGACATCGGTCGATCGTTCCAGCCCGGTTGGTAATGATCTCCGCCGCGTATCCCGTAGGCCAACCAGCCTGGAATCGGTGGCCGCTCAGATTGACGGCTTCGCGACGGCGCCCCTACGCTGGGACCGCAGGCGCCGGTGCGAGTCACGCGGAGGCAGGCCAGACTCCGCGGAAGGCGGCCAGGACCCGGGAGGAGCGAACCGATGCAATTCGTACGCTATACGGCAGGAGACCGAAGTCCGAGACTTGGGCTGCTGCTCGACGGCCGCGTCCACGATCTTGAAGCAACCTCGGGCGGTCGCGCGGCCGGCGGGGACATGCGGGCGCTGATCGCGCAGGGCAAGGCGATCGTTGACGACATCGCCGGGTCTGCCCGGGCCAGCGCCGGCATTCCGCTGGACACGGTTCGCCTCCTGGCTCCAATCGCCAACCCGGGCAAGCTCATTGCCGTGGCTGGCGGCTACTACGCCGATTCCGCCGCCGAGCGCCTCCGGCCCGAGGCCATCCCGATGCTCTTCGCGAAGCGAACCGACGACATCGGTGGGCCCGGCGACCCGATCACCATCTGGAAGAAGTCGCCGGGCGTGGTCGATGAGATCGAGGTCGCGATCGTCATCGGTGTCGGCGGCAAGAACATTTCCCGCGAGCAGGCGATGAGCCATGTCATCGGCTACACGATCTGCAATGACGTGTCCGGCCGGGAGCTTGACGTGCCGGCGCCGGGTCGGCGTGAGAAGGAAATGGACGGCTTCCTGGACTGGCTCAACGGCAAATGGATGGACGGCTTCGCCATCCTGGGACCCGCGATCGTGACCAAGGACGAGGCTGGCGACCTGAGCAATGCGCGGATCAGGAGCATCGTCTCCGGCGAGGTTCGCGTGGACGGCACGACCAGCAACGTCAACATCGGGTGGGCTGATCTGATCGCCTTCGCCTCGACGATGATGACCCTGAACCCGGGCGATCTGATCACGACCGGCATGCCCCACGGGCACGGTGCCGAGGTCTTCCTCAAGCCCGGCGACCTGGTCGAAGGGGTGATCGACGGCCTCGGCACGTTGCGCAACCCAGTGGTCGCCGAGGCCTGACGCAGCCTGATGACTGCCATTCCCGCCACCTTTCGGGCGTACGTCGCCGAGAAGATCGATGACCGGGTCGATCGCGGCGTCCGCGAGTTCGCCGCCGTGGATCTCCCTGCAGGCGAGGTGGAGATCCGCGTGGGCTGGTCGAGCGTCAACTACAAGGACGGTCTGGCGACGCGGGCGGACGGCAAGGTTGCCCGGATCAACCCGCTCATTCCCGGGATTGACCTCGCGGGGAAGGTTGTGGGGAGCGCGGATTCGACGATCGCGGTGGGCTCGCCGGTCCTGGCCCATGGCTATGAACTGGGCGTTTCGCGTCACGGTGGCTACAGCGAGTACCAGCGAGTGCCCGCGGGCTGGGTCGTGCCGCTCCCGCCCGGGCTCACGCCGCGCGAGGCGATGGCGGTCGGGACGGCCGGGTTTACCGCGGCGATGTCCGTGGTCGCATTGGAGGAACGCGGCCTGACCCCGGCGGACGGGCCTGTGCTGGTGACCGGTGCCTCGGGCGGGGTCGGGGGGACGGCGCTGGCGATCCTGGCCGATCGGGGCTACGAGGTCTGGGCGGCGACGGGCAAGGCGGACGAGGCGGACCGGCTCCGGGCGCTCGGCGCGGCCGGGATCCTCACCAGAGAAGAGGTGACTGTCGAGGGACGGCCGCTGGAAACCGAACGCTGGGCGGGCGCGGTTGACGCAGTCGGTGGCGCGACGCTCCCGTACGTGCTTCGGACGCTGCGGATCGGCGCCGCCGTCGCGGCCAGCGGCAATGCCGGGGGGCCGAAGCTCGAAACCACGGTCTTCCCGTTCATTCTGCGCGGCGTGGCGCTGCTGGGCATGGATTCGGTCTCGATGAAGATCGACCGACGGCGCCGCATCTGGGATCGTATCGCTACCGACCTGCGCCCGCGCGCGCTGGGGGAGCACGTCATCGAGGTCACCCTGGAGACGCTCCCCGAGGCGCTCGATGCGATCGTCGCCGGTGCCGCACGAGGCCGCTGGGTCGTCCGCGTCGGCGGTTGACAGGACTGGACGCCGACACTCGCCCTTTCCAGCGCCTTGCCACGAACGGCCGAACGTCCGAGGGGACGTCGATCAGCCATCCGACTCGTCTTCGGGTGCATCGAGCGCGTCCACGCCGGCCCGCAAGTGTCGGAGCGCACGGTCGAAGGCAGACCGCGCGTGGTCGGGAGGCAACTCCGGGAACGGGTGCGCGGCAACCGCCTCGTCGAGTGACAGCTCGCCGGAGTGGACGCGTCGGGCGAGGTCGGCCAGCGCCGTAATCGAGGAGGCCTGGCCATCGGCGAAGGCGCGACCACCGGGGTCACCGTGGCCCGGAACGAGGACGCCGGTCGCGGGTCCGACCATTCCTGCCAGGCCCGTCGCCGTCGCCGGCCAGTCGAACGGGTAGCCGTCACCGTAGAAGGGGACTGCGCCCTGCTCGACGACGTCGCCGCCAAAGAGGACACCCGTTCCAGGGACGGCAATGACGATGTCGTGATCGGTGTGGGCGCGGCCGAGGAACGTGAGTTCAACCCCGCGCCCGCCGACTTCGATGGTCGTCGCCTCGGCGAACGTCCGATCGGGCGGGTCCACGACCACGGCGGCGAGGTCCGCCGCGAGATCCGGTTCGTCCGCCGCGATCGCGGCCTTGCGCGCCTCGCCGGTCCGCTCCATGAACGGCACGCAGCCGTTGTGACCCCAGATGGTGGCCGGTCGGAAGAGGCGGTTGCCGAAGGCGTGATCGAAATGGCCGTGCGAATTCACGACCACCGTGACGGGGAATGGGGTCAGGTCCCGAAGATGGGCGGCGATCTCGCGCGCCTGCGGGTATGTCGAGCGGGTATCGATCACGAGCGCCTCGCCGTCACCCAGCACGACGCCGATGTTCTGGTCATAGAACGCATAACGCCGCACGAAGACCCGATCGCCAAGTTCCACCCAGCCTCTGGCAACGGCATCCTTTGTGGGAGACATGGGCCGCATGGTACGACCAGGACCGAGGTGAGTGGCAGCTAAGCACGCGTTCGTACCCTATGGAACCATGAAGAGCCTTGACGAGCGTTGTACCGCATGTCAACATGCGCTTGCACGCAGGAGATGCTCATGACGCGCCTCGCCCGCATCCTGGATGACCGGAATCTGACCTACACGGCAGTCGCCGAGCGGGCACGGCTACAGCCACGGACAGTCCGGCAGGTGGCGAGCGGCCAAACGCCCATCGATAGCGTTGCCGTTGGCACGGTGCGAAGGATCGCCGAGGCCTTGTCGCTTCCCGTGTCGGCCCTGCTGGAACCCGAGCCGGCGTACCCCGGCGATGCGTCCGTCACGCGTGCCGCCCGCCTGTCCGCCGCGATCCGCGAGGTGATGTGGCGAAACGCGCCGATGCCATATCTCTCGCCGGTCGAGGGCAGCCCAGCGGACGACATCGCGAGCCTGACAGCGGACGAATTCTTTGCCGACATGCCGGCCATTGATGCCGATCGGGGCTGAGGTCTACCGCGCAGTCCATGAAACCGACGAGCTGTCGTCGGGCGACATTGCCTTCCTGTCTATTGCCCGGACCCGGCTCGTCGGCGAAACTCCGCCGGGCGATGCGTTCGATCCGGTCGGTCGGATCGCGGCGTATCCACGGCCGGGTCTTCTGGCGCTGCCGCACGATCGCGAGATCGCGGTCGACACCATGTTCGCGCTCGTGGTCACGCATTCATGCGAAATCGATCGGCAGAAGAGCATCGACGCCTCTGCCGATCACTTCGATTGCCGGCTGACGGTGGCACCTATCGTGCCGGAGAGCGCGGTGCGACTGATCGGACCCGACGGGGACGCGCAGACGGTCAATTGGGCGGCGATTGAGGCGAATGCGCCCGTCGCCTCGCTGTTTCTACCTCCGATCGCGGACGTGTCGACCCTCTCGCCGGGGCTGGACCCCCTTGCGTGGCCACGCGCGTTCGCTGACCTGCGGGGGCTCGCCACCGTATCGCGCGGCACGGTCCAGGCCGACCGCCTGTGCGGAATGACGCCCGAATATCTCGGGATCCTGCAGCGCCAGCTTGCCCGGTTCTTCACCTGGAGGGACCTCGCCCGGCACGAGCTGGTGGCGGGCATGGTCGGGCGACGCATCGTCGACGCGATCCCGCTCAACGCCAAGGGCGACCGCCTGCGGGTAGCACTGATGGCGGATGATGGATCGTCGATCACGGTCGAGCTGCGGGCCGGGTAGCACGCGCCCCGCGGTCCCGTCTTATGGCCCTCATGGCATCCATCATCGGCCGAACTGCCTCCACTAACGGCATCGAGATCCAGACGCGCCACTGGCCGGCCGCTGAGCCATGGGCAAGTCTTCCTTCCCTGGGCGTCCGGGTCGCGGCTGACCCTCTGGTCGTGAAGGCATCAACTGCCCGCTTTGGGGCGGAGGCGCTCGCCGAGCAGGTCCGCGTACGCGTCGTCGCCCGCTCGATCACGCTGCCGACCCTGGTCCTGCATGGACTCGACGACGGCCTGGTGCCGGCCT
>JANNQZ010000257.1:0-1676 GCA_031401015.1 Chloroflexota bacterium
TCAAAGCTCAACGTCCGGCCGACGGTGAGGACGATGTCAGGCTCGATCCCGACACAGTGCTATCGTCTGGCTCGTGGGAGCCAGCGATAAGCCTTCGACGCGGCGGTCAGCCGCCGGCTCGGCGGGCGAGTCGCCCCGGCCGGATCGGTGCGCTCGAAGGGCAACCGCGAGAAGCACCTGGCCGGCGCCGTCAAATGGGTGGAGGCATTCCTGTCCGGCCGTCCCGCGAAGGGCGCACCGGGGATCGACCTGGCGGACCGGCCGACCTGGGACCAGCGCGTGCTGACGGCCGTGGCCGCCATCCCGTGGGGTCGCACCGAGAGCTACGCGGAAATCGCGCGCCGCGTCGGGTCACCGCGCGCCACGCAGGCGGTCGGTGGAGCCATCGGGCGCAACCCCATCCTGTTCCTGATCCCGTGCCATCGCGTGATCGCCTCGGACGGCTCACTCGGTGGCTGGGGTGGCGACCGCTGGGGCGATCAGAAGCACCGGCTGCGCAACAAATCGGACCTGTTGCTGCGTGAAGGCGTCACGATCGCGCCGCCAGCTGGCTAGACTCGCCGGACGATGACGACCACGACAGCGCCGGCTCCGTCCATGTTCGCGGTCTTTCGCAAGCGGGATTTCAGCCTGCTGTGGCTCGCCCAGCTGGTGTCAACGGCCGGTTCGGCCCTGACGGACCTCGCCGCGGGGATCTGGGTCTACCGCGAAACCGGGTCGGCGCTGGCGGTCGGCCTGACGTTGATGGCGACGGCCGTCCCCAGCCTGATCGTCGGGCTCCTGGCGGGCGTCTATGTCGACCGCCACGACCGCAAGCGGATTCTCATGGTGACCTGCCTCGTGCAGGCGGTGATCGTGGCGCTGATCGCGGTGGTGATTGGCATCGAATCGATCGCGGTCTTCGGGTTGTTCGGCCTGATCCTGCTCAATGCGGGCGTCAAGCAGTTCTTCGACCCGGCCCACGACAGCCTGATCCCGGAGATGGCCAGCGATGAAGAGCTGTCATCGGCCAACGCGTTCCTGTCAATCGCCGGGTTTGGGTCCACCGCCATCGGGTTCGCCGCCGCCGGGCTGCTTGCCTCAACGGTCGGCATCTACTGGGCGTTCATCATCGATGCGGCCACATTCGTGTTCTCGGCCGGCTGCATCGCCCTGATGGGCAGGTACCCGATGCCGGTCCCGGACGAAGAGGCCAGCGTCGCGGTGATCGTTGCCAATCTGCGCTCGGGCCTCGCGACATTGTTCGGAACGCCGATCATTCGGTCGCTGTTCGTCGTTGGCGCCCTGATGTTCTTCTCGTTCGGCCTGTGGAATGTGCTCCTGCTCCCGATGTCGATCCGGGTGCTCGGCGCGACCGAGTTCGAGTACGGTCTCCAGGAGGGTCTGACGTCGGTCGGGTTTGTCGCCGGGTCCTTCTTCATGGCCAGGTTCGCCGGCAGACTGGCCGAGCCCGTCTGGATCGTCATCGCCATGTTCGGCATGGCGGCGAGCGGGATCCTGTATGGGCTTGCCACGTCCATCCCGTTCGCCATCCTGATGGTCATGATCTCCGGCTTCTTCAACTCGCCGTCGTCGATCTCGCGGGCGACGCTCCTCCAGCGGAACACGCCACGGGAGATGCGCGGCCGGGTCTTCTCGGCGTTCTACGTGATGCGCGACGTGATCTTCCTGTTCGG
>JANNQZ010000258.1:0-8898 GCA_031401015.1 Chloroflexota bacterium
CGCGACCCTCACCTTGGCAAGGTGATGCTCTACCAACTGAGCCACTTCCGCTTGATGATCCGACCACCTCCAGGGGTGGTGCCGAGAGCCAGGATCGAACTGGCGACACCGCGATTTTCAGTCGCGTGCTCTACCGACTGAGCTATCTCGGCCCGATGGTCAACCAGCCGTCGGCAGCCCGTCGGCGGGTCGGAGAATACCACGGCCCTCGCGAGCCCAGCAATCGATGGGCTGACCCGCCAGCATCCCGCGACTGTGCTGCCCGCGTTGGCAACGGGTTCATGACGCCCGATCGGTCCGTTGACCGAACCTGTATGAACCCCACTACTAGGCTTCGGGCACTGAGCGTCATAACGGCCCCCGAAAGCTCCGTCGCCCGCTCGGCGGAGTCCGTCCCAAGCGTGGCGGGTCGTCGGAAAGGGTCGATGTCGGGGTTGATCCCCTAGCTATAGGAGTCCGGCTCATAGCCGGGTCGCCAAGAGGGTCGCGGCCGGTGGCCCGGCCGCGACGCCAAGCGTCAGGCCCGTTCGGCCCGGGCTCCCGCGCCGGGCGGCGCTCCGCCTATTCGAGGCCCGTGACGCTCGCGGCTTCGGCCGGCGCGAGCGGTTGCTCGCCGGTCAGTTCGCGCAGGCGATTGATTCGATCCAGGGTGGGCGGATGGGTCGACATCAGGCGCGACGAGCGTGCCTCGAACTTCTTGATCGGATTCGTGAAGTACATGTGCTGGGTGCCCCGGTTCGCGACCTCGAGCACCTCGGGATCACCGGAGATCTTGGCCAGGGCGCGCACGAGGCCATACGGGTTGCGGGTGAGTTCGACGGCCGACGCATCGGCCAGGTATTCGCGCTGGCGGTTGATGGCCAACTGGATGAACCGGCTGATGAGCGGTGCCAGGATCGCGAGGACGATGGCAATGACGAACACAATCACCTGCACGCCGCCACCGCTGTCCCGGCTGTTCGATTTCCGACCGCCACCCCAGAACGTGAAGCGCAGGAAGAAGTCAGCCAGGATCGCGATGGCACCGACCATCACCCCGACGATGAGCGCAAACCGGATGTCGAAGTTGCGGACGTGCGACAACTCGTGACCGATGACCCCCTGGAGCTCCTCGCGATCGAGCTTCTCGAGCAGCCCCGTCGTGACCGCGATGGAGGCATGGACCGGATCACGACCGGTGGCAAAGGCATTGGGGGCCGTGTCGTTGATCAGGTAGACGGCGGGCATCGGGACGCTTGAGGCGATGGCCATCTCGCGGACCACATTGAGCAATTGGGGCGCGCTGGATTCGTCCACACGCTTGGCGCCACTCACCGTCAGGATCAGCTTGTCCCCGGCGAAGTACGACACAAGGGCCGAGACAGCCCCGACCCCAAGCGCCAGGCCGGTCGCCAGAACCCCACCTTCGAGCAGCCCGGTCAGCGCGAAGCCGATCGCAAAGCCGAGCAACCCCAGCACGACGATGACGAAACCCGCCATCAACAGCGAGTTGCGCTTGTTCGCCGAGATCTGGTCGTAGAACGACCGTGTGGCCACCAGGTCAGCGCCGAAGGATGATCAGCTCAGGCTGAGATCGACCTTGGGGACATTGGCGGCCTCGGGCTCGGCATCGAAGAACTCGCGCTTGGCGAAGCCGAAGACCCCGGCGATGAAGACCGCGGGGACCGTCGCGATGTTGGTGTTGTAGTCGAGCACCGTCGCGTTGTAGTGCTGGCGCGAGAACGAGATCTGGTTCTCCGTCGTCGTCAACTGCTCCTGGAGCTCCAGCACGTTCTGGTTGGCTTTCAGCTCCGGGTAGTTCTCGACGACTGCGAAGAGCGAGCGGAGCGAGCTGGTCAGCATGTTCTCCGCCGCCGCCTGCTGGGCGGGACCCTGGGCACCGGCGGAGACCGCCGCAGCCCGGGCATTGGTGACGTCCGTGAGGACCTTCTGCTCGAAGCCCATGTAGCCCTTGACCGCGTTGACCAGGTTTGGAATCAGGTCGTGCCGGCGCTTGAGCTGGACTTCGATCTGGGCGAACGCCTCGTCAATCCTGAGGCGTTTCTGGATCAGGCCGTTGTAGATCCCGATCACGATCACGACCAGGAGCACCACGACGGCAAGAATGATGATCAGCGTGAGGTCCATACCCCTCCTCCGGTCGTGCAATGCGCGGGCGACGCCCTTCGCCCGGTGAGTCTAGCAGCGAAGCATCACGCGGGCTCGCGGGGCTTCCTTCTGGCCCGCAGAGCCGTGGCGATCCGTCAGGCGGCCAAGTGGTGGGCGGTACTGGGCTCGAACCAGTGACCTCCTCGGTGTAAGCGAGGCGCTCTGACCGACTGAGCTAACCGCCCGGGACAGCATAACGACCGCCGGAGTTCCAGCGGTCGTCAGTGACTTGAAGATTGGTGCCCAGGCCGGGACTTGAACCCGGATGAGTTGCCTCATACGCCCCTCAAACGTACGCGTATACCAATTCCGCCACCTGGGCATCGGTGGTACCGAGGAAGGGATTTGAACCCATACGCCCTTGCGGACACTAGCTCCTGAAGCTAGCGCGTCTACCGATTCCGCCACCTCGGCGCGGACCAACGACCGGCTACCGGTCTGCGGCGAGGCGCCATGTTAGCACATCCCAAAATCGATCCGAAGCATCGACAACCTGGCGCAATCGAGGTCCCACGAGCGTATCGCGGGCCACCACGACCTCATCGCGGAAGGCCAGCGGCAGGAGATATTGCCCCTTGGCCAGCGCGACCTGGAGCGCGGCGTACGCCGCGGCCCGCTCCCCGTCCGTGCCCGGCGCCCGGGCGGCGACGAGCAATGTGTCCAGGGCGGGATCCTGCAACCCGATCAGGTTCGCTCCCCCACTGAGCGTCTGGCTGGATGCCAGGTACGGGTACAGATCCGGATCGAGCCCGATCTGGACATCAGCGACCGCGACCGTGAAATCAGCGGTGCCCAGTCTCCCGCTCACGAACTCATCCGGCGGAAGCGCGACGTGGCTGACCTGAAGGCCGATGAACTTCCAGTCCGCCGCGACGGCCGCGGCGGCGGCAAACAGCCCAGGGTTGGACGCGGCGTCCGGGCTGAGGAGTTCGAACTCCAGCGGCGCGGTGTCGGTCGCGCGCCGCCAGGCGTTGTCGAGCTTCTTCCAGTCGGCTGCCTTGAGCGCCTTCTGAGCCTCGGCCGGGCTGAAGGCCACGAACGGTGCCGCCGCCGGGTCAAACAACGGGGAGATGGCCGGAATGGGTCCGTTCGCTGCTCCAGCCAGCGACGCGAATGCCTCCTCGATCAGCGCCGGCCGATCGATGGCCGCCAGGAGCCCCGCGCGGATCCCGGGCGTCTCGAAGACGTGCCGGTCCGGGCGAAGGTTGATCAGGACGGCCGTCAACGTTGCACCCGGGTAACGCAGGAGACGGCTACCGTCAGTGGCGGCCAGCTCGGCCGCGAGCCGGGGCGGCAACCCAGAGGCCGCATCCAGACTACCCTCGCGATAGGCCGTAGCCAGTGCGTCCGGATCGTCGTAGTACCGGAACTGGATACCGACCAGATACGGCGTCGCCCCGCTCGGCCGATTCGTCGGCGCGGCCGTGGCCAGCGAGTCGATGGCCGATCCGGAGGTCGACGGGCCGGGGCCGTCGCCACCGAGCAGGAGCGCGGCGGGCACCAGGTCGGCGGTCTCGGTATCGAGGCGGACCAAGGCATACGGTCCTGAGCCGACCGGGCGTTGGCCGAACGGATCCCCGGTCAGGGCCGTGACTGGAACGTCGGCCAGCAGATGGGCCGGCGCGATCGGCTGGGTAGCCAACTGGAGAAATCCGCCCAGCGGATTGCCCAGCGTGATGGTGACCTGGCGGTCGCCCGCCGTCTCCACCCGCGCGTCGTTCCAGGACCCGGCTCCCGGTCCGGTGTATTCGGGGTCCTGAAGCGTCCGGATCGTGAAGGCAACATCTTCCGCGGTGACCGGTTCGCCATCATGCCAGGCCGCGTCGCCGCGCAGGTCGAACGTCCAGCTTGCCCCCGACGGATCGACCGTCCATGTGCTGGCGAGGTCAGGCAGCAACGTGCCGTTGGGTCCGTTCCTCACCAACCCCGAGAACACCAGGGCGACCAGATCGCGATCAGCTTGCGTCCGTGCCGACAATGGGCTCACCGAGACGGGGCGGCCGATCACGCCTTCCCGATACGGCCGCGACACGATCGGCGCAGGGCTGGCCGTCGGTGCGGCGGATGGGGCCGGCGAGCTCAACGCGGGGGCGCCGATGAGCCCTGCGACGACCACGAACAAGACCAAAAGCACGCCGACGACGGTCGTGTCGGTACGGGTCATTCGAGCCCCGATGGACTGGCGGGCACCGAGTTACTGGAACGTTCGGTCGCGGGCGACCGTGCGATGTCAGGCCGTGGCGGGCGCAAACAGGAAGGACGCGATCGAGAAGGCGACGAACAGGACCAGTAGCACGATCGTGAACTGCCAGAGTCGGCGCTCGACGCCTCGACGGCTACGATAGACAGCTGAATCGCCACCAAACGTGCCTGACAGACCCGTCCCACGTGCCTGGAGCAGGACGGCAACGATCAGCGCGATGCTGACCAGGATCTGGCCGATGGCCAGCAGGGGGTTCACGGATGCGGGTCCTCCGAACGTACGGCGACGGATGCTATCACAGGAGCCGCGATTGCCCGGTCATGCCAGCCCAGCGTGGCAGGCCGGCGAACTCCAGCAGGGTCGGCGCGACGTCGGCCAGGACACCGTCCGCCAAGGCTCGCCCGCGGACCGCCCGTCCGACCAGCACGAAAGGGACGGGGTTAAGCGAGTGGGCCGTCACGGGGTTGCCCGCGGCATCGCGGAGTTCGTCGGCGTTGCCGTGATCGGCGGTGATCGCCAGCAGCGCACCCGGCGCGTCGTCTGCGTCGGCGGCGGCTTCGGTGTGCGCGTCCAGTGCCGGGTTGGCGGCGTTGGCGGCGTCGATCCCCTCGATTGCCCGAACGATCCGGCCGAGACAGGCGTCGAGGACCTCGAGTGCGGCGATCGTCGCCTCCCAGCGACCCGTGTGGCCGATCATGTCCGCGTTGGCAAAGTTGGCCACGATGAAGTCGTACTGGCCCGACACGATGGCCGCGACGACGGCGTCGCTGATCGCCTCGGCCCGCATCGCCGGTGCGAGGTCGTAGGTGGCGACCTTGAGGCTGGGGATGAGTTCCCGGTCCTCGCCCGGGTACGGCCGCTCGACGCCACCGTTGAAGAAATACGTGACGTGGGCGTACTTTTCGGTCTCGGCGACGTGGAGTTGGCGCCAGCCGGCCTCGGAGAACGCCTCTGCGAGCGAGCGTGACGCTTCCGGGGGGAAGGCCACGGCGCCCGGAAGGCCATCTTCGTATTGGGTCAACGTCACGACGAACAGGTCATCCGGCGGCGGACGGCCATCGGGCGCGGCGCGATCGAACCCGTCAAAGGACGCGTCGGCCAGGGCATGGGTCAGCTGGCGCGCGCGGTCGGCACGGAAATTGCAGTGAATGACAGGATCTCCGGAACGAAATGTGCCGTCCACGCCTTCGACCACGGTCGGCGTCACGAACTCGTCGTCCTCACCACGGGCGTAGGCAGCGTCGATGGCGGCCGTCGCCGACGGAGCCCGCTCCCCCGCTCCGTTGGCCATGGCGTCGTAACCGCGCTCGACGCGATCCCAGCGCGCGTCGCGATCCATCGCAAAGTAGCGGCCGCCGACAGACGCGATTCGTGCGTCGGGGTGAGCCCCGGCAAGGCGCGCCTCAAGGTCCCGAGTGAAGGCTCGACCGGACCGGGGTGGCGTATCGCGCCCGTCCAGCAGGGCGTGGACCCGCACGCTCGGAACGTGGAGCGCGGACGCGAGTTCGACGATGGCGACCAGGTGCCGATCGTTGGCGTGGACGCCACCCGGCCCGACAAGGCTGACGAGGTGGAGGCGACCACCCAGGCGCGCGGCGCGTCGACAGGCTTCAACGAGCGGCGCGCGAGTCACGAAGCTGCCGTCGGCGATTGCCGCGTCGATCCTGGGCAGATCCTGGCGGACGGGCCGGCCAGCGCCAATGTTCAGGTGACCGACCTCGGAATTGCCCATTTGGCCGGCTGGCAGTCCGACCGCCTCCTCCGACGCCCCAAGCACCGCATGCGGCCAGTCGCGCAGGAGTCCCCGCCAGACCGGCATGCGCGCCGCGACAATCGCATCAACCGCCCGGTCACGCCCGATCCCGAACCCGTCGAGGATGACCAGCACGATCGGTCGCGGGCGCGATGGCGGCCGGTGACCCCTCGATGGCGCGGACGTCACCCGGCCAGCCCACGTGCCGCGGCGGTCACCCCGGCGCGGGCGACGATCCCGGCCATCTCATCGGGCTTGAGCGACGCGCCGCCCACGAGGGCGCCGTCAATCGATGGCTCGGACATGAATTCGCCGATCGAGGCCGATGTGACGCTCCCGCCGTACAGGACCGGGATCGCCTCCGCTCGCTCTCGGAGACCGAGCTCGGCCAACGCCGCGCGGATGACGCCAGCCATAGCCGCCGCGTCCGCGCCGCTGGCCGTCCGGCCGGTACCGATCGCCCAGACCGGTTCGTAAGCGACCACCAGACCGCCCCCGAGCGTCGCCGCCGGTACGAGGTCGAACAGTGCGCCGAATGCGCCGAGCAGTTGGCGACGCACGACGTCGGCCTGGCGGCCGACCTCCCGCTCGGCCAATTGCTCACCGACGCACAGGATGGGTCGGAGCCCGGCGGCAAGGGCGCGTCCGAGCTTCCGGCCGATCAGGACATCGGTTTCGCCCGCGTCACGGCGCCGCTCCGAGTGACCGACGATCACCCAGCCCGCCAGCCCGCTAAGCATCGCCGCCGAAGTTTCCCCGGTGTACGCGCCCTGCGACTCGTGATGAAGGGTCTGGGCCCCGATCCCGACATCGGGGTCGGACTCGTGCAGCGCATCGCGGACGGTCGCGAGGCAGACGAACGGAGGACAGATCACGCGCGTCACGCCGGCCACCCGGGTCCGCGAGGCGATCGTTCGCGCCAGCTCGCCCGCGTCCACCGGCGTCGTGTGCATCTTCCAGTTCGCGGCCACGATCACGTCGCGCATCGAAGGGATCATGCCAGATGGCGCTCGATCGCCTGCCGCCGACCCGGAGCCCGCTGGCCGTCGGCAAGGCATTCGACCCGCTCCAGCGCCCGCTGGACCGCCGAGCGGTGCAAGCCGAGCCGTTCCGCAAGATCGGCCAGGCTGGCTTCCGGCGTCGCGCGGCGCGCATCTGCCACGCGGCGGATCGCCGGTGGCTGACTGGCCAGGCGCCCGTCCGCCTCGAGGATGTCGATCGCCTCGAGCTGCCGGCCAGCTGCACTGACGGCCCGTTGGAGGTTGGCTGATTCGGCGTTGAGGACTCGATTGAGTTCGCCACGAAGCGCGCGCGAGACCTGTCGGGCCTCGAGTTCGAGCAGCGCGCCCGTAGCTCCGATTCGCCGCAGGAAGGTCCCCACCGCCTCGCCATTCTTGGAGGTGATCACGCCCCGGCCACGACGAGCGCGCGCCGATGCCGGCAGGCCGAAGGCGCCGAGCCAGGCCCGAAGACTCGACGCCTCCTCGGGTGGGACGACGAACTCGAGGTGCGTCCGGCCGCCGGCCAGGCTCAACGAGCCACGAGCCAGAAACCGACCACGCAGCCAGGCGGCGCGACAATGGTCGGCCGCGGACGCCCATGCGAAGGCGCGGCCGATCTCTGCCCCGGCGCCCGAGCTCGCTCCGCCGCCCGCGTGTGACCCGCTATCCACGTCCGTGCTCCGACGGAGGCGGACGGACAGGCGGGCCACGGACGCTTCGCGGCGGATCGGCGGCGCGCCCAGTCCGGAGGATTCTGCGGCGCGATCGCAGGCCCGCGACGGGTCGATCGCCGCCAGTTCATCGCGGAGGGCCGTCACGAGGTCTTGCTCTCCCCGGCTCACGGCAAGCTGATCCGCCGCACCTTAGGCCGTCCGACCGACCATGCGCCGGCGGACCCGAGGTTCGCGCTCGAAGGCTCGCAGTAGCGCGCCGGCCAGTCGGGCCGGGTCGTGATGGTGGGCGTTGTCGGGGTCAACCAGGTCATCGAGCACCAGTCGCGGGGTCGGCTTGACGCCTGGCGGCCAGCGCAGGCGAACCGGCTCGGCCGGCCAGTCGGGCGGGGTCCGCGCGCTGAAGCTGTTGTTGGCCAGGACGGTGTCCACCAGGTCCGGACCAACATGCGCGACCAGGGCCTCCACGTGCGCCGCAAGGTCGAACCCCGCGGTCTCGCCGACCTGGGTGGCGACGTTGCAGACGTAGATGCACCGAGCGTCGGCGGCCAGGATGGCTTCGCGGACCGCGGGGATCAGCAGACTCGGGAGGAGGCTCGTATAGAGCGAGCCCGGACCCAGCACGATGAATTCGGCCTCGGCGATCGCGGTCAGCGCGTCCTCGGATGCGGCGACATCGCCGGGCGTCAACCAGACGCGCTCGATCCCGGACGCTCGCATGATCTGCGACTGGCCGTCCACCGTCGTGCCGTTATGCAGGCTGGCGTGCAGGGTCAGTGGGGTTGCGGAGACCGGCAGGACACGCCCGCGAACCGCGAGGATCCGGTTCATGGCCCGCACGCCGTCCTCGAAGTCGCCGCTCTCGACGGCAGTCATCGCCGCGATCAGCAGGTTGCCCACTGGGTGACCGGCCAGGCCCGCGGTATCGCTACCGGGCGCGTCCGGAAATCGATACTGGAGGACGTCACTCATGAGGGGTTCGGCATCGGCCAGCGCGACGAGGCAGTTACGGATGTCGCCGACGGGCGGGATGCCGAGACCGCTCCGCAGGACGCCCGACGAACCCCCGTCATCGGCGACGGTCACGATCGCGGTCAGATTGCTGGTGTGCTCCTTGAGGCC
>JANNQZ010000259.1:0-5551 GCA_031401015.1 Chloroflexota bacterium
CGATCCCGACCGCATCCCAGCCGATCGCATTCGCCTGCTCGACGAAGAACCCGGTGGCCGCGCCGACGTCCAGCAGCCGCCCGTGCGTCGCCGGCAGGTCCCGCAGGCGATCGCGGAACGTCCGCCGCCAGTTCTCGGCCTCGGTCGCGTAGCCCTCATAGCCACGCTGGCGCGAATCGGGGCTGACGTAGTAGTACTCGCCGTACAGGGCGGTCAGCTCGGCCTCGGTCGGTTGCGGATCGAGGAAGCGAAGGCCGCAATCGGTGCAACGAACGATCGCATACCCGTTCTGGCTGCGCTGGTGCCGACGCTCCCGGCCGCCGCAGACGACGCAGCCCCTCCCGGCATCGGACACCCTAGAACAGCCCCACGACGTTCCCGTCTGCGTCGATGTCGATCTTCTCGCCGCCCGGACGTGACGGCAGCCCGGGCATCGTGCGCATCTCGCCGCAGATCGGGGTGATGAAGCCCGCGCCAGCGGACAGACGCACCTCGCGGATCGGGACCGTGAACCCGGTCGGGCGGCCCTTGAGGGCGGCGTCGTGGCTCAGCGAGTACTGGGTCTTGGCCATACAGATCGGCAGGTGCCCGTAGCCCAGGTCCTCGAACTGCTTGAGTGACTTCGCCGCGGCCGGCAGGAATTCGACCCCCGCGGCGCCGTAGACCCGGGTCGCGATCGTTTCGATCTTCTGAGCCAGCGGCATCTCGTCCGGATAGAGCAGACGGAACGCGGATCCGCCGCCGGTGGCCGCCGCCCAGACCGCCTCGGCGAGGGCTGCGGCCCCGGCCCCGCCATCGCTGAAGTGCGTGGCCACAACCGCGTCGACGGCGCCGGCCGCCAGGGCGACCTCGCGAATCGCCGCCACCTCGGCCGGCGTGTCGGTTGGGAAGGAGTTGATGGCCACGACCGCAGGCACCCCGAACATCGTCACGTTCTCGATTTGCTTGGCGAGATTGGCGGCCCCGCGGCGGACGGCATCCACGTTCTCTACCAGCAGGGCCGGATCCAGCGGCTTGCCCGCGACGATCTTGCCGACCCCACCGTGCATCTTGATCGCCCGAACCGTGGCGACCACCACGGCCGCATCCGGGGAGAGCCCCGACGCGCGGCATTTGATGTCGAAGAACTTCTCCGCGCCCATGTCCGCACCAAAGCCGGCCTCAGTGCAGACGATCTCGTTGGTGGCCAGCGCAAGGCGATCCGCGATGATCGAGTTGTTGCCGTGGGCGATGTTGGCGAACGGCCCTGCATGGACAAATGCCGGCCCGCCCTCCAACGTCTGGAGCAGGTTCGGTTTGATGGCGTCGCGCAGCAGCACGGTCATCGCCCCGGCGACGCCCAGGTGCACCGCGGTCACCGGCCTGCCGTCGGTCGTGGTGGCCAGCACGATCCGCCCGAGCCGCGCCCGCAAGTCGTGCAGGTCCGTCGCCAGGGCCAGGACCGCCATGACCTCGGAGCCTACCGTGATCACGAATTCCGTCTCGCGGGTCACCCCGTCCTCGCGACCGCCCAGACCGATGACCACGTGGCGAAGCGCCCGGTCGCTGATGTCGACAACCCGCGGCCACAGGATCCCGTGCGGATCGATGCCCAGCAGGTTCTTGTGATGCAGGCTGTTGTCGAGAAACGCTCCGGCCAGGTTGTGCGCGGCTCCGATGGCATGAACGTCGCCGGTCAGATGCAGGTTGAAATCCTCCATGGGGATCACCTGGCTGTACCCGCCGCCGGCCGCGCCGCCCTTGATCCCGAAGACGGGACCCAGCGACGGCTGCCGAATGTTGACCGCTGCCTTGTGGCCGATGTGGTTCAGCCCCTGGGCCAGCCCCACCGAGGTCGTCGATTTGCCCTCGCCCAGCGGCGTCGGGGTAATGGCCGTGACGACCACGTACTTGCCGCGCGGGCGTTCGGTCTCCAGGCGACGGATTGCCTCGAGCGTGACCTTGGCCTTGGTCGGCCCGTAGAGTTCGAGTTCGTCGTCCGCGATCCCAAGGTCGCGGGCCACGTCCACGATCGGGCGCGGCCTGACGGACCGGGCGATCTCGAGATCGGATGGAAAAGTCATCGGTCTCCTCTGTTGGTGGCGGGCACGAGCGGCTTGGTCGCTCGATCGGCGGTGGACTGGCGCTCATCGGACTGGCGCGCTCCCGAATGGCGAGTCCTCGCCTGGCGCTCGGCGGCTCGGATCAGGTGCGTCAGCAGCAGCGCGTTGGTGAGCGGCCCCACGCCGCCGGGGACTGGCGTGATCGCCGAGGCAACCTGGCTGGCGGACGCAAAGTCGACGTCACCCACGATCTGCCCGTCGACCACGTTGATCCCGACATCGACCACGACCGCCCCCGGCTTGAGCATCGCACCCGTGACGAGGCCGGGTTTGCCGGCGGCCACCACGACGATATCGGCCCGTTGAACGTGGCCCGCCAGGTCGCGCGTCCGCCGGTGGCAGACGGTCACGGTTGCGTCCTCCTTGAGCAACAGGAAGGCCGCCGGCATGCCAACCACCGCGGACCGACCGATGACCACCGCCTCGCGCCCCGCGATCTCGATCCCGGAGCGGCGCAGGATCTCGACCGCGGCGTGGGCCGTTGCCGGCAGGAAGCCGTCGTAGCCCAGGCGGAGGAGACCGGCGTTCAGCGGGTGGATCCCGTCGATGTCCTTGACCGGATCGATCGCATCGATGACCGCACGAAGCCGGATCGTCGGCGGGAGCGGCATCTGGACGATCACGCCGTCCACCGCGGGGTCCTCGTTGAGCGCCCGGACGGTGGCAGTCACGTTGGCCTCGGTCGCCTCGCCGGCAAGCTCGACGAAACCGGCGTCGATCCCGACCTTGGTGCAGCCCCGCAGGATCCGCTCGAGGTAAACCGTCGAGGGAGCGTCCACGCCCACGATCACGACGCGCAGGCCGGGTGGCCGTCCTTGCGCCGTTGTGAACCTGGCCACGTCCTCCGCGACCGCGATCCGGATCTCCGCCGCGATTGCGCCACCTTCGAGCAGCCGCGCCCCCGAGGCGGCCGCTGCTGTCACGCGATCACGCTCGCATCGCTACGCCGATCGGATTGGATCGGCTCGCGTGGCTCACCGCCCCGAGTGACATCACGGGTGGACTGCGCCAGGCGCTCCACTTCGCCGAGGAGAGCGTCGAGCCGCTCGCGCATCGCCGCCTCGACGGCCGCATCGCCGACCGACGGCAGGTTGATCCGTACGTTGGCGGCGGCACCGTGGGCCGCCGCCTCGCCCAGCAGCGCAGCCACATGCACATCGCTCGAGGCATTGACGTTGCTGCGACCGGCCAGCGCTTCCGCTGCGCCGAGGAGCTCCAGGCATGCTTCCACCACGGTGAGCGGCACCTCCGACGCGTGACGAGCCGCGGCACGCAGCGCGACTGAGCGTGCCTCGCGCTGCTCGTCCGTGTCACGCGGCAGCTTGAGGGCCGCGGCGTACACGGCGAACGCGGCGGCGTCCTCGTCGGCGAGGTTCAGAAAGCGCCCCACCAAACCCTGTCCAGTCCGGGCTGCGGAGGCCAGCAATTCCGCGTGCTGCGCGTACCGAGGCCGATCCGTCGACAGCGCGACAACCATGACCACCAAGCCTGCGCCAAGGCTAGCGGCGACCGCCGAGGCGCTTCCGCCGCCCGGCACTGGCGCCGCAGATGCAAGGGCCTCGACGAAGCCGTCGAGCGTCATGTCGCGGTACTGGGTCCGGGTTGAAGTAGCCACGATCCGATTGTACGGGCGCGGCTGGGCGACCGGACCAGAACCGGAACGCGCTGGCTTGGCATTGACGAGCCCCGGCCCAGACCGCCTACTGCGCCGCTGCCACCGCCGCAAGCAGCTCCTGCGGATCGAGTGCCGGAATCGCGGAGTTGACGAAGTCGCGACGATCTCGTGTGACGATCGCGGTCGCACCCATTGCGCGTGCTGCCTCATGCAGCACAGCATCCTCGTAGTCGACGAAGGCGTTGTCGAGCGCGCTGTCCAGCACGTTACGGTCAACCGAGGCGACCTCGAACAGGCCGAGTAGTCCGTGCACCTGCTCGCGGGCCCGGCTGCGGCCGAAGTCCTTCGCCGCGATGTAGTAAACCGTCGTCACCGTCGTCGCGCAGATCGAGCCCTTGAGTCGCCCGTTGTCCACCAGTGCGAACAGCTTCGAGGCCGCATCGACGTACGGATCCCGCTCCATCAGGACGTCCAGGATCACGTTGGTGTCGAAGAGGACGTTCAACGGTGCTTCTCCTCGAGGTGGCGGCGGTAGTCACCTTCCGTTGTCGAAGCACCCCTGAGCGAGCCGATCATCGCGCGAACGCGCGGCGTGAGGTCGGTACCGGGAATCGGCTCGTCCGCCTCGATGAGGGCGAAGTAGTCAGAGACCAGCTGAGAGACCGACTTGCCAGAGCGGTCGGAGTAGCGCTTGGCCCGGTCGATCAGGCGGTCATCAAGACGAAGGGTCAACTTGGTGTTCATGCGGAACCTCAAGACGTACAATCAACGTCGTAACTATACGGCGTGGTGTCGTCGAGGACAATGGGGAGGTGTGACCTGCTTCCCTGTCACGACCCGAGTGTCAGCTCGGGGCGGACGCGGTACCGGCGCGCCCACCCCGAGCCGACGCGTGGGGCCGGCAAGCGGCGGGAGGGCACCGCTGCCGGGAAGGTGAAATCGGACGATCAGGCGGCCAAGCCCGCGGCGTTGTCCAGGCCGTTCACCGTCCAGCGGCGAGCCCGGTGCTGGTAGATCAGCGAGAGTCGCGCCTTGGGCGTGACCACTTCGAACAGGGTGCGCGGCCCGGTGACCACCGGGTATGCCGCGGCTTCCTCGCGGACGACCGTAAGTCGGGTGATCGGCAACCGCTCGTCACCCCAGGTGATCTCGCGCGGGCGGCCATTGAACCAGTTGGTTCGGACCTGGACCTCGACCGGTTCGACTCTGATGAACGCCATGCGACGGCTCCTTTCGCGGGGGCGTCCCGCCGTCCTGGAACGGTCGCCCAGGCCGCCGGGGTTGTCTGATGTCGTCCGGGGCACGCGTCCGACAGAACGTCTGTTCGATTACTCCGACTTTAGACCGAACACCTGTTCGATGTCAAGCGTCTTCAGGCGGAATCTCGTCGACGTCCGTGTCACCTTGGCTGTCACTCGGTGGCATCTCGTCAGGGCGCGCGGAAAGGTCGGCGCGAAGGCCGCGGGCTCGCCGGTCCAGTGGGTTGCGCGGATCGCGCTCGAACGGTGCGGGCAGACCCGCATCCAACAGCCGCGCCCGGGTGAGGGCTCGGTCGCCAAACCGGCGCCGGAGCGAATCCGCCGCCTCAACGGCACGGCGCCGCCGCGGCTCGATCGGCTCGAATAGGGCAAGCTGCTCGCGTTCCCCAAGACCCGAGGCCGTGACGCCAAGAAGGCGGATCCTCTTCCCGCGCACTTCCTGTCGCGCCAGATCGAGGGCCGCCCGGTAGATCGGCTCGGTCAGATCCGTCGGCTCGTCGAGCGTTCGCTGGCGGGTGATCGTCCGAAACCCCGAGTCCCGGATCTTCACGGCGACGGTGCCCGCCCGGACGCCC
>JANNQZ010000260.1:0-1520 GCA_031401015.1 Chloroflexota bacterium
GTCAGGCAGAGGATGCCTTCCGCGGTTGCCGCGTGGCGGATCTCCGCGGCGTCGCGGACGGCACCGGAACGCGGCGTCGGAGTGTTGACCACGAGCCGGACCGCCCCCGACGCGATGAGGTCCAGGATCGGCTGCTCGCCCGCAGCCTGGTCCGGCTCCTCGCCAAGCTTGGCGACCGGTTGTGCGTCGAAGCCCGCCAGCGCCAGTGCCGTCCGCGTGCCGGGGGTTGCGGCCAGCCGGTACCCGGCGTTGGCCAGCGCGACAGCCAGGCGCGGCAACAGCTCCTTGTCCCGATCGGCGATCGACACGAGGGCCAACGCCCCGCCCTCACCTGCCCTCGGCGGCACGAGCGCCGCTCCGAGCATGGCCTTCGCCAGGGCGACGCGCGGATCCATGTGGATCCCGATCACCTCGCCGGTCGACTGCATCCCCGGCCCCAAGCTGGGATCCACCCCGCGTAACTTGGCGGTCGAGAAGGCCGGTGCCTTGACCGCGACGAAGGCCGGTGGAGGCAGCAGTCCGCCACTCCAGCCCAGTTCCGCGAGCGTGGCGCCGAGCGAGATCCGGACCGCGAGCTCCACCATCGGGACCCCGGTGACCTTGGACATGAACGGCACGGTCCGCGAGGCGCGCGGGTTGACCTCGATCAGGTAGACCCCGTCCTCGCGGACGATGAACTGGGCGTTGACCAGACCGTGTGCCCCAAGCGCGAGCACGATCCGGGTCATCGTGGTGACGATCAGCTCCTGGTCGCCCTCCGACACCGTCTGCGGTGGGAACATGCCGACCGAGTCCCCGGAGTGGACGCCCGCCCGCTCGACATGTTCGAGGAGCCCCGGGATCAGGACGTCTCGACCGTCCGACACAGCATCGATGTCGACCTCCACGCCTTCGAGGTATCGATCGATCCGGACGGGGCGGTCCGGATCGACCACGGTGGCGGCGGCCAGCTGCCGCGCGAGGTCGCCCGGCGAATAGCAGAAGTCGATGGCCAGGCCACCGATCACGAACGAGGGACGAACGATGACCGGGTAGCCGATCCGCTCGGCCAGGGTCATCGCCTCCTCGACGCTGTGGGCCATCCCGCCCTCTGGCTGCGGAATGCCGAGCCGGTCGAGCAGCGCCGAGAAGCGAGTCCGGTCTTCGGCCTGGTCGATCGCCTCGAGGTCGGAACCGAGCAGCGGCACGCCACCGGCGGCCAGCGGCGCCGCCAGGTTGAGCGGTGTCTGGCCACCGTACGAGACCACGGCTGGCAGCAGTGTCTGCCCCGGCGCCGTTTCGTGATCGATGACGCTGCGGACACTTTCCGGATCCAGCGGCTCGAAGTAGAGGCGCGAGCTGGCGTCAAAGTCGGTCGACACGGTTTCCGGGTTCGAGTTGATTATGACGGCGCGCCAGCCGGCTTCTCGAAGGGCCGCGGCTGCCTGGACCGCGCAATAGTCGAACTCGATCCCCTGCCCGATCCGGACCGGCCCGGAACCGATGACCAGCGCCGCCTCGCGCTCGACCGGCGGGGCTTC
>JANNQZ010000261.1:0-6988 GCA_031401015.1 Chloroflexota bacterium
GCCGAGCGCAGGAAGCCTTCCTTGTCAGCGTCGAGGATCGCCACGAGCGTCACTTCCGGCAGGTCGATCCCCTCGCGGAGCAGGTTGATCCCGACCAGGACGTCGAAGACCCCCAGGCGCAGATCGCGCAGGATGGCGACCCGCTCCAGCGTATCGACCTCGCTGTGGAGGTACTGGACCTTGACGCCGAGCTCACGCAGGTAGTCGGTCAGGTCCTCGGCCATCTTCTTGGTCAGGGTAGTGATCAGGGCGCGTTCGCCGCGCTCGACCCGGATCCGGATCTCCTCCAGGAGGTCGTCGATCTGACCTTCAGTCGGGCGGACCGTGATCGGCGGATCGACGATCCCGGTCGGGCGGATCAGTTGCTGGACATTGCGCTGGCTCCGCTCCAGTTCGTACGGCCCCGGCGTCGCGCTCATGTAGATCGCCTGGTGGACGGTCTTCTCGAACTCCTCAAACGTGAGCGGCCGATTATCGAGCGCGGACGGCAGGCGGAAGCCGAAGTCGACCAGGATCTCCTTGCGCGTCCGATCGTTCTTGTACATCCCGA
This sequence comes from Chloroflexota bacterium, assembly GCA_031401015.1. Classification (GTDB taxonomy): domain Bacteria; phylum Chloroflexota; class Limnocylindria; order Limnocylindrales; family CSP1-4; genus SPCO01. The sequence goes on from JANNQZ010000261.1 coordinate 551, forward strand.
CCACCTGGGGGATCGTCATATGGGACTCGTCGACGACCAACAGCCAGTCCGGCGGGAAGTAGTCGAGCAGCGTCCACGGGCGTGAGCCGGCCTCGCGCCTCGAAAGGTGGCGCGAGTAGTTCTCGATACCGGTGCAGTAGCCGAGCTCGCGCATCATTTCGAGGTCGAAGGTGGTCCGCTGGCGAAGCCGGGCGCCCTCGAGTACGCGGCCTTCCGCTTCCAGTTGCCCGACCCGAACCTCCATCTCGGCCTCGATGTCGACGATGGCTTCCTTGAGCTTGTCTGCCGGCGTGACGTAGTGCGTTGCTGGGTAGACGTTGGTCTCCTTGCGCTCGGCGAGGAGTTCGCCGGTGAGCGGGTCCAGCTCCGTGATGCGCTCGACGGTGTCGCCAAAGAACTCGACCCGGATCAGCGTCTCCTCCGAGGCCGGTTGGAGCTCCAGGGTGTCGCCGCGGACCCGGAACCGGGCACGGGCCAGCGCCTGATCATTGCGCTGGTACTGCAGGTCGACCAGGTGGCGCAGGACCGCGTCCCGCCGGTATTGGCCGCCGACTCGCAGCTTCAGGACGGTGGCACCGTAGTCGACAGGCGCGCCCAGACCGTAGATGCACGACACTGAGGCGACGATGATCACGTCGCGCCGCTCGAACAGGGCGTGGGTCGCGGCATGGCGGAGCCGATCGATCTCGTCGTTACGGGACGAGTCCTTCTCGATGTAGGTGTCGCTCCGCGGCAGGTACGCCTCGGGCTGGTAGTAGTCGAAGTAGCTGACGAAGTACTCCACGGCGTTGTCGGGGAAGAACTCGCGGAACTCGGCATACAGCTGGGCGGCCAGGGTCTTGTTGTGGGCCAGCACGAGGGTCGGCCGATTGACCCGGGCGATCACGTGAGACATGGAAAATGTCTTGCCGCTGCCGGTCACTCCCAGCAGGACCTGGTGATTGAAACCCTTCGCGATGCCGTCGGCCATCGCCTCGATCGCCGCCGGTTGGTCCCCGGTCGGCTCGAATGGCGCAACGAGCTTGAAATCCGGCATTGCTCGTCAGTCTAACAAATCAAGCACGAACCGAACAGGTGTTCTTGGTAGCCAGACGCCCCGTTCGGAAGGACCCCGTCCGCGACTGGCAGTCGACGACAGGCGCCGAGGAGCGCTCGCGGCGCACCCTCGCGGGATGTTGTCGGCTCACAGTCGCGTCTGCTGATGCTGGCGCCCGGCATCCCTGACTCCACCGTCTATTGTCGACTCACAGTCGCGGCGCTAGTCGCTGCTCGCGCGGCGCGCCTCATCAAGGGCTGTCTCCGCAAGACGCCGGGTTGCCGCCGGCGCTCCGCTTGTGTCGATCGCGCGAGTGCCCAACGGCCCGATTCGCGCGGCGATGTCGCCCTGGGCCAGGATGCGCTGCTCAGCATCCTCGGGGGCTGAGCCGCGGGCGATGAGCCTGGTGCGCTGCACGGTCGGATCGCAGGTGACGAGCCAGACCTCGTCGCACTCGGCGATCAAGCCCCCTTCGACGAGCTTGATCGCCTCGATGATGACGATGCTTGCGCCCTGGACATCGGCCGCCGTGATCGCCGCCATGATCCTTGGCCGGACGGCTGGATGGACAATCGCTTCGAGATCGCGCAGCGCGTGCGAGTCGGCGAACACGATTCGACCGAGCGCTGCGCGGTCCAGGACGTCACCGGACCCGAGCAGGTCCGCCCCAAACCGGGCGACGACCGCGTCCAGCGCTGGCTCGCCCGGGTCAAGCACCTCGCGGGCCAACTGATCGGCGTCGATCAAGACCACGCCCGGGTGCTCGCCGAGCCAGCGTGCGACCGTCGACTTGCCACACCCGATCGGCCCGGTCAGCCCGATGCGGAGGGCGCGGTTCGTCACGGTGCCCGCTCCTCGACCGACAGCCAGACGTCCTCGGCGGTGGCCAGCGCGAGCTCGATGTCGGCCAGCTCGCTTGTCACCCGGCGCATCTCGACGAAGTTCGCGGTCACAGCCGGATCGCTCATCGCCAGCTCCAGGTGGTTCTTGCGCAGGTTGAGCCGGGTCAGGTCGGACTCCACGGCCGCCTTCTGCTTTCGGTACGAGTCCTTGGACAGCTTCTCCCGCTTCGGCCGCGGCCTCGGCGGTGCGCCTGATCCGTTCGAACCGGTCGATGCCGGCGAACCGGCGCCTGTCGTCGCGCCGGACGCAACCGGGCCGCGCCGACTCCCGCCGCGCAGTCGAGCCGCCTCAGTCTCCAGCGCGCCGGCGACCGTCCAGCCGGCGGCCACGGCGGCTCGCCATGCCTGATATCCGCCATCGAACGCCACCGCCGACCCCTCGTCGACCACCCACAGCTTCTCGCACACGATCTCCAGAAGACGCCGGTCGTGCGATACCACCAGCAGCGTCGCCGGCGAGGTCGCCATGAACGTCTCGATCGCCTCGCGCGCCGGGATGTCCAGGTGGTTGGTCGGCTCGTCGAGCAGCAGGAGATTCGCCGGCATGATGCCCAACAGCGCCAGCTCCAGGCGGGACCGCTCGCCGCCGGACAGCGAGCGAACCTCCTTGAAGGCGTCCTCGCCCCGGAACAGGAACCGGGCGAGGTAGGCGCGCGCCTCGCCGGGGGTCACCGGAATGGCCTCGAGCAGGGCGTCCAGGACGGTCGTGCCGGGGATCGCCGCATCGCGCAACTGGGCGAGGTAGCCGATCTGGACGGCATGCCCGAAGACGATCGCCCCGTCGAGCGGCGGCAGATCGCCTGCGATGGTCCGAAGGAGCGTGGTCTTGCCGGCCCCGTTTGGCCCCACGATCCCGATCCGCTCCCCGCGCTGCGCGGCGAGGAACGGCGCCCGTGCGACCAGGTGCCGCTCCGTGGCGGGCGAGCCATCGTCATTGACGGCCCCACGGCCCGGCAGGTATCCGACGGCCAGGTGGTCAACGCGAAGCGCAATCTCCCCGGACCGTGACGGCCCGCGGCCTGCCAGCGCGGCGGCGGGGATCGCGAGCCGGCGACCCGCCCTCGGGGCGTCGCGGCGCCCTGATTCGAGCCGCTCAAGGCGCGCCTCGTGCTCGTGCATCTTGTTGAACTTTCGGTGGCTTCGGTAGCGCTGCACGAGCTCACGTTCGCGCGCGATGGATTCCGCCTGCGTTTCGACGTCCTTGACCATCCGGGCATCGCGTTCCGTGCGCTGGCGGTGATACGCGCCGTAGTCGCCACGGAACGCCGTCAAGTGGCGATCTCGCAGCTCCCAGACGCGAGTCACGGTCGCGTCGAGGAAAGCCCGGTCGTGTGACGCGACCAGGAGTGACCCGCTACGCCGTCGCAGGTGCTCCTCCAGCCACTCGAGGGCGTCGAGATCGAGATGGTTGGTTGGCTCATCGAGCATCAACAGGTCCGGATCCGCGATCACCAGCCGAGCGAGCGAGGCGCGTGTCTGCTCGCCTCCCGACAGCGCCGTCGGTGGCTTGGTCCACTCGGCCCGGGCGAAGCCCAGGCCGCTCAGCGCCGTGTCCACCCGCTGGTCCAGCGTGTACCCGCCGAGGGCCTCGTATTCGTGAACCAGCTCCGCGTAACCCGGTTCGGTCACCCGGCCATCGCGCTCCATGACGGCCAGGCGTTCCGCCATCCGCTCGAGGTGCGCCGCGCCGGTCCGAACCGCCTGGCGCAGGTCGGTGGAGGCCATGAACGCGGCATCGAAGTGCGCCTCCTGGGCGAGCAGGCCAATGGTCAATCCGCGCTTGCGGTGGACCTCGCCGCGGTCTGGCTCATCGCGGCCGGCTGCCAGGCGGAGCAACGTCGTCTTGCCGGCGCCGTTGGGGCCAACCAGCCCGATCCGATCCCCAAGCGCGATCGAGGCATCGATTGAGTCGAGGATGACAAACGTGCCAACCTCGCGGGAGACGCCAGTGAGCCGAAGAATGCTCATGGCTCGTCCGATGCTTGGCCAGCCGGGACGAACATGGGGCCCGCCGGCGCACCAGCTACCGACGCCCGCGCCACCGCCCGTCGCGTGGCCGCGGCGCGCTTCGTGTGTTCGGAGCGGGCGCGATTGGCCGCCCGGGCGACCTCGCCGACCCGACCGACCTCGTCCGCGGTCTGACCTGGGGCCCGGCCGCCGCCGATCTCCGTCCACCGCCGCCCGGCGCGGCGGAGCCCGCCGGTCATTCCCCGCAGGATCGCGGCCGCGCTCTTGCGGTCCGCGGCAGGCAACCGCTGGCAGAAGGAACAGAAGTGCGTCGAACGGGCACCAGTCACGATCCGCTTGATTGGCCGTCCGCAGCGTGGGCACGGCTCCCCGGTCCGCTGGTAGACATGAAGGCGCTCCTGCATGGAGCCGTCGCCTTCGGGCGCGGTGTAGTCGTCGATCGAGCTGCCGCGCCGCTCGATGGCCTCGGCCAGGATGGAGCGGATGGCTTGATAGAGCTGTCGTTCGTCGGCCGGACGCAGCGTGCCCGCGCTCCGGAGCGGGTGAAGTCGGGCGGCCCACAGTGCCTCGTCCGCGTAGATGTTCCCGATTCCGGCCACGAACCGCTGATCGAGCAGGAGCGGCTTGAGCCGACCCTTGCGCCGACGCAACCGCTGCCGAAACGCTCGCAGCGTAAAGGCCGAATCAAGCGGCTCGGGGCCGATCGCGGCAAAGACCGCCGACCCGCCGCGCTCCGTGACGAGCTCGCCGGTGATGGGATCGCGCCCGTAGAGCCCGACCTTGCCGAACTTGCGGATGTCGCGAAATCGAACCTCCCGCCCGTCAGCGAGCTCCAGCACCAACCGAACGTACGGATCGAGCGGGGTACCGGCCGGCACCACGAAGAGCTGGCCGGTCATCTTGAGATGAATGGTCAGTGCGCCACCCCCCGATAGCTCAACCACCACCAGCTTCGCCCGCCGACCAACGGCCTCGACCCGCCGACCGACGATGTCCTCCGCGAACGCCGCCGGAGTGTGCGATCGCAGCGTCCTCGCCCACGAGCATCGCGTGCCCACGATCGTGGCGCCGACAACAAGCGGTCGAAGGTCGCGCGCGACAGTCTCCACTTCTGGGAGCTCAGGCACCCGACGCCACCCTTGCCAGCTCGAGCCACGATGTGAGGAGTGCCGTTCCATCGGCGCGGGGCACATCCGAGAGCCAGGCGTTGGCGAGGACCCAGTCACTTCCCAGGTCCGGGTCGAGTCGCCCACCGTTGGCCAGGACGGCTTCCCGGGCCGGTCCTTCTGGCAGCCGCAATGCGATCATGCTGGTGCCCAGCCCAATCGCGTAGAGCGTCCCGTCGTGCCCTGATCGTGCGCAACGCCCGTACGCGCCCACCGGTTGGCCGCCTCCGGCGACCTGGTCCAGCCGTTCGCAGACATCGGGATGGGTCAGCTGCTCGAAGGCCCCACGCCGATACTCGGAGCGCGCCGGTTGCGCGGATCGCGCGAGCGTCGCCAGAACCTGACGATTCGCCGGGAGGTCCAGTGCCTCCGGATCGGGGTCGAACCGGCCCATCGATCAGCCGACCGATGCCTCGGCCGGGGCGAGGTCCGGAAGTTCGTCGGCCTCGGCCGCGATCGCGTCGTCCCGCGTCAGCGGGGTCATCGAATCCCAGTCGTGGCCCACCTTGATGTCCACGGTCAGCGGCACATCCAGCGGGAGCGCCGTCTCCATGGTCTCGCGCAGGATCGGGACGAGCCGCTCCACCTCGTCCAGGGGCACCTCGAGCAACAACTCGTCGTGGACCTGGAGGAGCGGCCGCGCCCTGAAGCCACCGGCTTCCAGCCGCTCATCGAGCCGGATCATCGCGATCTTGACGATGTCGGCGGCCGTGCCCTGGATCGGCATGTTGATGGCCATCCGCTCGCCGGCCGCGCGAAGCGTCGGGTTCCGGGCGGCCAGCTCCGGGATCTGGCGCTTGCGCCCCAGCAAGGTGGTGACATAGCCCTGGCTCCGGGCCTGCTCCTTGATCGCGAGCATGTAGTAGCTGATTCCCGAATAGGTCGCGAAGTAGGTGTTGATGAAGTCCTGCGCCTCGGCCCGCGAGATGTTGGCCCGCGTCGACAGCCCGAAGTCGCTCAGCCCGTAGGCGATCCCGAAGTTGACCATCTTGGCCATCGAACGCTCACCAAGGGTTACATCGGCCGGGTCCTTGTGGAGGACGCGGGCGGCGGTCTCGCGATGGAGATCCGCCTTCCGCGCAAAGGCATCACGCAGGTGTTCGTCGCCCGAGACGTGCGCAAGGATCCGCAATTCGATCTGGCTGTAGTCGGCGGCAACGAGGGTCAGATCTGAAGCTCCGGCGACGAACGCCCGCCGGATCCGCCGGCCCAGCGGCGTCCGGATCGGGATGTTCTGGAGATTGGGGTCTGATGAGGAAAGCCGGCCGGTGGCCGCGACGGCCTGGTGAAAGGTCGTATGGAGCCGCCCGTCGTCCGCGATCAAGGTCGGGAGCGCCTCCACATAGGTCGATCGCAGCTTGGTGTA
>JANNQZ010000262.1:0-2538 GCA_031401015.1 Chloroflexota bacterium
CCAATCACAATGTCGAGCGCAAAATCTTCCATCGCCGGGTAAAGAATTTCCTCGACGGCGCGACCCAGGCGATGAACCTCGTCGATAAACAGGATTTCATTTTGCTTAATATGTGTCAGAATTGCCGCGAGATCGCCTGCACGCTCAATCGATGGGCCAGCCGTGATGCGAATGGCGACGTTCACGCTTCGATGAGCTCGTCCCAGACCGGCACGATGGCTCGCAACTCGCGCCAGAAGTCAGGCTCCCGACGTTCCACGAACTGGTCGAACGGGACCCCCTGCTGCTCGACCCAGGTGAAGTAGCCGAGGTTGAAGATCCGTCGCCGATCCGCCGCGGTCAGGTCCAGCAGCGCGTCGCCGTCACCGCCGCCGAGCACGTGGCGTCCGAAGACCTCCGCTGCGACCACTTCGTCAAAGCCGCCTGGGAAGTCCCGGGCCAGGACCTTGTCACGCTCCGAGCGGTACATCGGGGCACCGTCCGTGGCGACGGTCACGATGACGTCGTCGGGGCCAAGGTCGTCGTGGCGGGCGACCACGATGGCCGCCAGGATGTTGCAGATGCTCGAGAGGCCGAGCGAGTCGAGCGTCTCGATGAGTTCGATCGGCACGCCGCGCCGGCGAACCAGGTACTCGCGGCCGGCGGTCGTGTTGAACAGGACGTTGAGCTCGTCGGTCGCACGATCGGAGATGCCGACCACGGTGTCCGTGTTCATCACGTTGTGGATGAACGGGATGTGCTTGTCGCCGATGCCCTGGATGTTGTGCTCGCCGAACCCGTTCTCGAGCATCGTCGGGCACTCGAGGGCCTCGACTGCCACGATCTTCGCCCCGAACCGCTCCTTGATGTGATCGCCGGCGCCGATCGTGCCGGCGGACCCGGTGGCCGAGACGAAGGCGTGGACGTTCAGCGCGGGTTCGCGTTCCTGCATCGATTCGAGGATGCGACCCAGGGCGCGCCCGGTCGCGAGGTAATGGACGAGGTAGTTCCCGAATTCGGAGAACTGGTTGAAGATGACGTTGACCGGGTCGCGATCGAGCTCGGCGCAGCGGTCGTAGATCTCCTTGACATTGCTCTCCGAGCCCGGCGTCCGGATGATGTCGGCCGGGTCCATGACCCAGCGACCCAGCCAGTCGAACCGCTCCTGGCTCATCTCCTCGGGCAGGACCGCGACACCCCGGCAACCCATCAGGCGAGAGATCGCGACACCACCGCGGCAGTAGTTGCCGGTGGACGGCCAGACGGCGCGGTGGACGGTCGGATCGAATTGGCCGGTCACGATCCGCGGCGCCAGGCAGGCATAGGCGGCGAGGACCTTGTGCGACGCGATCATCGGGAACCGGTCGCCGAGGGCGACGACGATGCGGGCCTCGACGCCGGTCAGCGAGGTCGGCAGCACGATGTGGGTCGGGATCGGGACCGTCGTTCGGCGGTCCGCCCCGTTGTACCAGTGGACGCGCCACAGGTTGGCCGGGTCGGCAGCATCGGGGTCGACGCCGACGAGGGCCGCCAGGGTCGCCGGATCGGCGGTCGCAGGGTCGGCCAGCTGCGCGAACGTCGGCATGACGATGCCGGCCTGCGCGAAACGCCCGACGGTCCGCTCGTAGACGCCTGGGTCGACCACTTCGCGCTCGAGACCCGGTCGCTGCATCGTTCTCTCCCTTCCGATGAGGCCGGCGGATCCGGTCGCATTCGGGACCAACGGGCCGGAGGTCGGGACCAACAGCAGGGGTCACGATCCGCGGCTGCCTCTAGATTCAGACCTCAGTGGTAGCGACCGATAGGGCCAGACGGCCTGCCCTGCGGTACGCCTGATGGCACATAGAGGTGGTTCTCGATGCGGTTCATCCTCAACGGGCGCATCACCGATGTCGGACCACGAGCAGACGCCAGCCTGCTCGAGCTGCTGCGGGTCGAGTGCGGCCTGCGCTCGCTCAAGGACGGCTGTGCGCCGGAGGGTTCGTGCGGGGCCTGTACGGTCATCGTCGATGGTCGCGCCGTCGTGTCCTGCGCGCAGCCAGCGGGCCGGGTCGAGGGCCGGACCGTAGTGACGCTGGAGGGACTGCCGGATCCTTCGCGAGCCGCGTGGGCGGGGGCCTTCACCGCGAGCGGCGCCTCGCAGTGCGGGTTCTGCACGCCCGGCATCGTCATGAAGGCCGAGGCGCTGCTCTCCCGTCTGCCCGAACCAAGCCGGGAGGAGATCGCGCGTGGCCTGGCCGGCAACCTGTGCCGGTGCACCGGGTACATCAAGGTCATCGATGCCATCGATGCGGTCGCCGTCGCGCGGCGGACCGGCGGCGAGGTCGGCGTCGGTGCAGCGGCTTCGGCGTCCCCGGCGTCCGTGGTCGGCGACGGAGTGGGGGAGCGGGCCGGGCGCTACGGCGGGGCCGGTATGGCGCTTGGGGAGCAAGAGTTCGTGGCCGACATGACCGTGCCCGGGATGCTCCACGGGGCCGTCCGCTTTGCCGACCATCCCCGCGCCGTCGTGCTCCGGATCGATACGTCGCGGGCGGCGGCCCACCCCGGCGTCGTGTCGGT
>JANNQZ010000263.1:0-4448 GCA_031401015.1 Chloroflexota bacterium
AGCATCGAGGAGCGCCGCGAGCTGCACCGTCTGGCAGTCACCGTCGCCACCGCCGCCGGTCTGCGTAATGCGGCCACGGCCGAATTCCTGCGTGCCCCCGACGGGTCGTTCTACTTTCTTGAGGTCAATACCCGGCTGCAGGTCGAGCATGGCGTAACGGAACTCGTGTCCGGCCTCGACATCGTGCGCGAGCAGTTCCGGCTGGCCGCCGGTTGGCCGCTATCAGCGGAGGCGTTGGCTGCGGCCGAGCGGGCCGCCGAACCGGCCGGCCATGCCATCGAGGTACGGATCACGGCCGAGGATCCGTCTCGGGATTTCGCGCCGACACCGGGGCGGATCAGCCGCTGGGTCATGCCCTCGGGCCCGGGCGTGCGGGTCGACTGCGGAATCGAGACCGGGGATCGGGTGGCGCCCGAATACGACAACCTGATTGCCAAGATCATGGTCCTCGCTGGCGATCGCGTCGCCGCCATCGCGCGCCTGCGCCGAGCACTCGACGAGACCGAAATCGCCGGGATCCAGACCTCGGTTCCGTTCCACCGGTTCGTGGCCCGAAGTGCCTCGTTCGGCGCAGCTGACCTATCCACCGCCTGGGTCGAGGAGCACTGGGACGGGGTGGCTTCATTCGAGGTGGCCGCCCGGATCGCCCAGCTCGCTGCGGCGCTTGATGCCGTCGACAACGGCGTGCCCGGCGGCGCGAAGCGTGGTCCGTCCGCCGACACCGCCCACCCTCACGGCATCACCACGCCGTCGACGGGCAACGGCCGCTGGGCGACGACGGGGCGACGGGCCGCGACCGATCGATGGCCACGATGAACGATGGGCCGAAGGCCGCCCGCTCGATCGGGCCGCGCGCGGTGCTGGCTCGGGTCGCTCCGTCGATGGCGGTGCCAGGCACGCCGCCGATCGTGATCGAGCCCGAAGTCGGGCCGTTCGCCGGCCACGCGGTTATCGACGGCGAAGCAGCCGCCATTCACCTCATTCGGCGAGACGCGACCCACGCGATCGTCGTGGATGGGGAAGGGGACCGCGCGGTGCGCCACCGGGTGGTCATGCTGCCGCTGCCGCCGGTCGCATCGGCGGCGGGCCGGGCGCTCGGCGTGTCGGCGCGCGAGGTCATCGTCGACGGCTGGCGGGTCGTCGTCGAGATCGAGTCGGCACAACGAGCGGCGCTCCGAGAACGGTCCCGGACCGGCAGTACCGGCGCCGTCCGAGCGGGACCCACCGAGATGCGGGCAACGATTCCGGGGCAGGTGCTGGCGGTTTCAATCGCCAGCGGCGATCACGTCGTCGCCGGCCAGGCGTTGGTGGTCGTCGAGGCGATGAAGATGCAGAACGAGCTCCGGGCGCCGCGTGACGGCGTGGTTGCCCGCGTTGTCGTTGGCCCCGGCCAGACCATTGAGGTCGGTGACATTCTGCTCGTGCTCGAATGAGCGGTAACGAGGCCCCGGACCGTCGGCCTGGGAGCCCGCGTCGCCCCGCTGGCGAGGGCCACGATCCTCGCCGAGAGCGTTGGCGCGAGATTGTGCGAGCCCATGCGCTGCAGTCGGCGCCTGAGCGGCGTGATCGCTTCGAGACCTCCTCGGGGATCGGAATTCGGGACCTGTACACGCCGGCGGACACCACCGGGCTCGACGAGGATCGTGATCTTGGGCGGCCTGGCGAGTATCCGTTTACCCGCGGCATCCAGGCGACGATGTATCGGAGCCGCCTCTGGACGATGCGCCAGTACGCCGGATTTGCCACCGCCGAAGAGACGAACCAGCGCTTCCGCTATCTGCTCGAGCAGGGCCAGACCGGGCTGTCGGTTGCCTTCGACTTGCCGACCCAGATGGGCTACGACTCCGATGCGCGCGAAGCGGAAGGGGAGGTGGGGCGCGTTGGTGTTCCGATTTCCAGCCTCGCCGACATGGCCATCCTTCTCGACGGCCTGCCGCTGGGCAAGGTGAGCACGTCGATGACGATCAACGCCACGGCGCCGATCCTGCTCGCCATGTACGTCGCGGCCGCGGAAGCCCAGGGCGTGCCGCGCGCCGCGATCTCGGGCACGACACAGAACGACATCCTCAAGGAGTACATCGCGCGGGGCACCTGGATCTTCCCGCCTCGCCCATCGATGCGCCTGGTGACAGACCTCTTCGAGTTCTGCTCCGGCGAGCTGCCCAAATGGAACACTATTTCTATTTCGGGTTATCACATGCGTGAAGCCGGAGCCACGGCTGCCCAGGAGCTCGCGTTCACCCTGGCGGATGGGATCGCGTACGTGGAGGCGGCCGTCGCGCGCGGTCTCGACGTGGACGACTTCGCCGGTCGACTCTCGTTCTTCTTTGCTGCCTGGTCGGAACTCTTCGAAGAGGTGGCCAAGTTCCGCGTCGCGCGGCGGATGTGGGCAACGATCATGCGCGAACGGTTTGGCGCGACCAATCCGCGTTCATGGATGTGCCGGTTCCACGTGCAGACCGCGGGCTCGAGCCTGACGGCGCAATCGATCGACAACAACGTCGTCCGCACGACGATCCAGGCGCTCGCCGCGGTCCTGGGCGGCGCCCAGAGCCTTCACACGAACTCACGGGACGAGGCGCTCGCATTGCCCACTGAAGAGGCGGTGCGCCTTGCCCTGCGGACCCAGCAGATCCTGGCCTACGAGGCCGGCGTGACCGAAACACCCGATCCGCTGGCGGGCTCGTATTACGTCGAGAGCCTCACCAACGAGCTTGAGGCCGCCGCGTGGTCCTACCTGGACGAGATCGAGGCAATGGGCGGGACCCTCGCCGCCATCGAGGGTGGCTTCCAGCAGCGCCAGATCCAGGAATCCGCCTACCGGGTCCAGCAGGCAATCGAGTCGGGCGATCAGGTCGTGGTCGGGGTCAATCGGTTTCGCGACGATGAGGTGTCGACGCCGCCCCTTCAGCGCATCGACCCGGACGGCGAGCGCCGCCAGATCGAGCGTGTCCGGCGAGTCCGGGCGGAACGGTCCACCGACGCGTGGACGACGACGATGGATCGCCTGGAGGCCGTCGCCCGCGGCGACGGCAACCTGATGCCGCCGATTCTGGATGCGGTCCGGGCCTACGCCACGGTCGGCGAGATCAGCGATCGACTGCGGACCGCCTGGGGCGAGCATCGCGAACTGATCACCGTCTGACGCCCAGGGCGATTCGCCAGCGGCTGCGCCAGCGCCCATCGCCGCCCTCCACCAGCACATCGAGAGCAGACACCCGGTGTCCGAGCGGAAGCGTCGCGGCGGCGTCAGCAGCGATCTCGTCGAGCGGAGCGTCCCCGGATTCGGTGATCGTCAGGTGCGGGACGACCACATCAAAGGCGCCACCGTACGGCTGGAAGTCCGGGTAGCGCGCGACGACGGCCTCGGTCAACCGTTCAAATGGGGTCGCAGGCTCCGGCGCCAGGTAGACGACGCCCGGAAAGCGCCCGACGCGTGCGAAGCGCACGTCGAATGGATCGTGTGCTGCCGCGATCGTCGCCAGCTCGGCACGGACCTCCGGCAGGAGACGCCCGGCCAGAAGAAACGGGAACAGGATCGTCACGTGGGCCGGCACGCCGACGCCCGCCGCCCAGTCCCACCGCGTTCTCAGTTGGGCCAACGCGCGCGGCACCGGAACGCGGACCACGATCGCACTCGCAGGCTCGGTCGCGACCATGCGCGACAGAGTACGCTGCGACCGTGCCATCGAAGCCACCGGGCTCACGACTCCCCGATCACCTCCGGCAGATTGGCAAGGTCCACCACGTCGCGATCGTGGTTCGCTCGATAGAGGGCGTGCTCGGATTGTGGCGGGACATGCTTGGGCTGGAGCTCGACACGATCTTGGATGTTCCGACCGATCGCGTCCGGATCGCCTTTCTGGCTGTGGGTGAGTCGAAGATCGAGCTGGTTGAGCCGACCGACGCGACGACCGGCGTGGCGCGCTTCCTGGCCTCGAAGGGCGAGGGCTTCCACCACGTGTGTTTCGAGGTGGCAAACCTGGCCGAAACGCTGCTGCGCCTCGAGATCGACGGGTTGGAGTTGATCGACACCGCCCCGCGACGGGGGGCGGAGGGGCCTGTCGCCTTCATCCATCCGCGAGCCTGCCACAGCGTGCTGGTCGAGTTGATCGAAGCGCCGGGCGGTCCGGCCTGGCGATCACTGGGGTTCGATCCCAGCTGATCCAGGCTCTCGATCCGGCCGATTCGCCGCTCCATGATCGGGGGCGACTGGCAGTCGCGTCCAGCGGGCGTGCGAGTTCGCGAGTAGCCCGCTCGATGGGCAGTGTTGCCTGCCAGTCGCGCCTGGACCGTGAGGCGGGACCACGCGGACCCGAGCGGCGCGCTCGTTCGCCAGGGTCGCCTGGGAGTCGCGCCTGGACCGTGAGGCGGGACCACGCGGAACCGAGCGTCGCGCTCGATCGCCAATGTTGCCTGCCAGTCGCGCGTCAGCTCGGGCGGCGCGA
>JANNQZ010000264.1:0-12790 GCA_031401015.1 Chloroflexota bacterium
CGCTCGCGGGCTCGGCGCTTGGCTTCCCGAAGGCGTTCGATCGTGTCCGCCGTCGGGCCCGGCGGCTCTGGGCCGGACGCTCGCGACGCGGCCGCCGCCCCCCGGTGCCGTAGACGCGGCGGCGCCCGGTGCCGTCAACGAGGCCGGCGATGACCGCGGGACGGACGCACGGTTCACCAGGCCGGACGGTACGTCTATCGCGCCGGGCGGGTCGGCTGGACGGGGCACCGCGACGGGCGCCGAGCCCACCCGGGGTTCGGGGCTGGCGAGCATGGCGGCACGGGCCTCGCTCGATCCGGCCCGTTCCCGGGCCGCCAGGAGGCCCTCGCCGGTCGCCGACCGACGCGCCGTAGCTCGGCGGCGACGCCCGATTCCGGCGACCCAGCCCCGCGCCGCCGCGAACTCACGGCGGCCCAGGGACAGCCGGCGGAGGGCGATGTCCAGCGGCCAAAGCAGGAGCGCCAGGACGAGCAGCACAGGCCAGAGCTCGGTGAATCGATCCGTAGCCGACAAATCGTGCCGCCATGGGTCGAGAGGAGTCGCGATTGCGGTGCCCCCCCCGGCGGCACGCAGCGCGGCCAGCACGGGCCCGTTGGCGCCCAGGACCCGGTACTCGGCCGATGTCGGCGCGACCAGTCCAACGGTCCGGCCGAGTGGCGAGGAGCCGGGCCGCGTCTGGGTGATCCGTACAGCGTATGCGCCTGGCTCGACCTCCCCGAGGGGTGCCTCATACACGCCGGGGGCCACCTGGATGAGATCGATCGTTCGGGGTTCGAGGTCGGGTCCAACCACCACGGCACTCGTCGAGTAGAAGTCGCGCGGTGATCCGTCCGCTTCGACGCTCTCGACGTGCAGCAGACTGGCATCGCCGGCGCTGGACTCGAAGGTGGCTTCGATGCCGCCGGTCTCCTCGCCCGGGAAGGTCCAGCTCACGAGCTGGCTGAAGAAGCGGTTGAACCCGGGCCAGGCGACCCAGTCCTTGGCCCAGCGGCCGGTCGCATCCGACGTCCACGCCACGGACCGGCCGAGACCGTATTGCCACTGCGCCAGGAGCGGGTCGTCGCGGGCGGTGACCAGGACAACCTGCGCCGCGGGCTTGATGGTCGTGCCGTTGTAGCCGCGGAGCTGCGGGAGTCCTTCTTCGAGGCCGCGCAGGATCGGCGACGAGGATGTCTGGATCGGAAAGAATGCCTCCTCCACGATCTGCTGGCCCGACACCTGCTGCGTCTCCTTGAGGAAGATGTCCGGGATGCTCCCCGGATTGGCCGCGTTGTAGAAGCGACCTCCACCCTGCTGCGCGAGCCCCTCGAGGAACGGATTCGAGCCTCCGCCGGCACCCACCGTCGAGAGGGTGATCCCGGCCGCCTTCATCCGTGCCAGGATCTCGTCGTACTGCCCGGTCGATGACCAGCCGTCCGTGAGCAGGATGATGTGGCGGCGTGTCGCGGCCACGCCTTCCAGCGATTGCACCGCCTGGTCGAGCCCGGCAAAAATGTTGGTCTGGCCATCCGGCTGGATGGTCGTGATGGCGCCCTGCAGGTCCTCGACCTGGCCGAGCGGTTGCGTCCGGACCACCCAGTGGGCCGTCTCGTTGAACGCCACCACGCCGAGTTCGTCGCGCTCGGTCAGGGCCGCGGCGGCCCGCAGGATCGCCTCCTTGCCGATGTCCACCTTGCGCACCCCGGCCATCCCGGCGCCACCCTGGTTGAACGTGTTGCAGTGGCAGGCCGCCATCGAGCCCGACTGGTCGATCACCACCACCAGGGCGATGTCCGGCTGTTTCTGGCGGTCCCGCACGCCCATGTCGACCGGCAGCGTCTCCTCGAGCGGCGTCTTCTGGTACCCGCCCGCCCCGTAGCTGCGGGGCCCGCCGATCATCACCAGGCCCCGGCCCAGGTCTCTCACGTAGACTTGGAGAGCGGCGAGTTGACGGTCGCTCAGGCGTAGCCGCGCGACATCGGCCACCACGACGCTGTCATAGCTGGCGAGACTGGCGAAATCGGTGGGCAGCGCCTCCGGGATCATCGTGTCGACGAGCTGGCGTTGACTTTTCAGGGCTGCCACGAGCTCGGCCGCCACCGTGTCATCGCCCGCCAGCACCAGCGTCCTCGGCTCGCCCTTCACGATGGTGTTCGAGTCGGCGCGATCGTTCTGCGTGAAGGTGTCACGCGCGGCTTCGACCACGGCGCGGAAGGTATGGAAGCCAGCCTCGGTCGGCACCACATCGAACGTCACGCGAGTCACTCCTGCCTGCAGTTGGAGCGGCTGTGTGGCGACCAGCGCGCCATCGGCGAACAGTCGGACCGTGGCCGGCTGGGCCACGCTGGACCGGATCTCTGCGACCGCCTCGACCGACTCGCCAAGCGTCGCCGTGGATGGGGTTGTCAGCCGCTCCACGAGGACCTCATCCACGTTCCCGGGCCCGATCTGGCGGGTCTCGACCTGGACGCCCTGTGACGCCGCGAGCGCGGCCTCGGTCTGGCCGCTGCCCGCCGTGTCGTTGCCATCGGACAGCAGGACGATCCGCTTCTGCGAATCATCGGGGAAGAGGGCGGTGGCGAGTCGCAAGGCGGCCCCGATATCCGTGGCGGTCCTGACCGGTCTGGACGCGATCCCTTCGATCTCGGCGAGATCCGACGGCAACCGCTCCACGAGGGCCTCGCGACCGAAGGCCACGATGCCGGCGACGTCGCCCTCGGGTTTCTCGACCAGCGTCTCGCGGAGAAACGCCAGGGCTTCTTCGCGGCCGGCCGTTCCGACCGAATCCGACAGGTCCACCACGAAGACCGTCGCCAGCCGGTCCACCGGGAGGACCAGCTGCAACCCCGCCACCGCGAGCACCAGCGCACTCAGCAGCAGGCCACGAACGGCAAGCGCGAGCCTGCGCCGACCCACGCCTAGCCGCCGCCGCGAGGCCAGGTGCAGTCCAAGTGTCAGGGCGAACGCGGGAACGAGGAGCAACAGGGCGAGCGGTGCCTCCAACGCGACGCCCATCAAGTGGCTCCGTCGGCCGGGCCGCGTCCGCGTCGAGCCGTGACGGCTCGTCCGATCCGGATCACCGCATCACGGTGGTAGATGGCCCACTCCAGAGACAGGATCAGCAACGCGACCACGACGATCGGGACCCAGAGTTCATCGCGGGCAAGCGGGCGCTCTGCCACAGGCGTCTCGCCGGGCGCTCCGGGTGGCGTTGCCGCCGCGCCGAGGGCCTCGATCGTCGCGCCGGACCCCGGCGCAATCGTCGATTCCCCGACATCGAACAAGGCGACCGCGAACGAGAACGACGCATATCGATCGATGGTCGGGGCGGCACTGGCTCCGGCGCTCGCACCGACGACCGTGCCCGTTGTCGGCCCCAGGGTCGGTTGAACCGATGCGCCCACGGCGCCCGTGGCGGCTGGCGGCGCCTGCGGGGTCACGGTATACACGCCGGTCTGCTCCGTTCCGGCAAAGGTGACCGATGCGGCCAGCCCGGTCCCGGGTAGGAGCTCAACGACCGAACCGTCAGGTCGCGTGACCGTGATCCCGAGTGCGCCCGGTGGAATCGTCAGGCTGACCGGAGTGCCGGGCTGGACCGCCTCGAGCGGGGCCGCAGACCCGCCCATCAGTTCGCCGGTCAGGTTGGCGAGCAGGATCGGGAAGGCGACCTGGAGCGGGAGGTCTGATCGACGGGGCTCAAAGGCGAGGACCGCGGTCGGCAGTCCGGCACGAACCCCCGCGTACAGCAGTGGCGCGCCACGCGGCCCCGGGATGATGGGCCGTGCCCAGTCGGGGAGGACGAGGCGCGCGGCAGATGCGACGTGCGTGGTGGACAGATCGACGTAGCGCAGGACCGGTTCGTCCGGGCTGAGCGAGCCGATTCCCGGGTCCTTGAGTGTCCCCGTCACCTCCCCAAGGTCGCTGCTGGCGGTTGGCGCGATGGCCAGGATCGGGGTCCTGGGCAGCACCTCGGGGAGCGGCCCCTCGAAGATCACCAGGTCCCACGCCCGCCCGTCCGTTCGTTCCGTGGCCGGGCCGTACTCGTCGGGGGTGACCCCGTACAACTCGACGTTGGGCAGGAAGGTCAACGCCGTCTCCAGGTACGGATCACCCTCGCTGACCAGCAGGATCAGGCGTCGAACATCGGGCGGAATGATGGCCCAGGCGCGATCGTCGGTCGCCAGGTCGTCCGCCGGGGCCGCAACGGCAGGGTCCGCCCCAACCAGCCGCACCTCGAGGGTCGCCACGTCCGACGGGACATCGTCGATGACGACGTCCGAGCGAGCCTGCGGATCGAGCAGGAGATCGCGGACCTCCAGCAGCCCGCCGTCGCCCCACAGTTCGAGCCGGCGACGAGCCTCCTCGAGGTCCAGGTTGGCGACGCTGACAAACACGGACCGGGTCACCGCCGAGGGCGCCGTCCGAACCGCCAGCGCAACAATCGCCTGGTTCCGCCTTGACCGCCCGACCGACAGCACCTTGATCGGCGCGTCGACCGAAGCTGTCGGAGGCACGGCCAGCGCCCCATCCGTGGCGACCAGGATCTGGGCGTCGCCCGACCGTGCCGCGAGCTTGCCCGCCAGCTCCAGGGCATCGCCCAGATCGCCTGCAGCGCTGGTCGGCTGGATCTCCGCCAGCGCCTGGCGCACCCGACCGAGGTCCGCCGTCTCGTTGACCACGATCCGCGCGGTCCGGTCGGCGGTCACCAGGCTGACCACCCCGCCCGCCGGGAGTTCGCGCAGCAATTCGAGCATCGCAGCCTTGGCCGCTTCCAGCCGGTTCGGTGCTTCGTCCGTCGCCGCCATGCTGGCCGACGTATCCAGCACGAGCACCACATCGCGCGCCAGCCCCGCTGGCCGCTCCAGGAAGGGCCGGGCCGCCAGCAGGGCGAGGATCGCGACCAGGAGCAACTGCAGGAGGAGCAGCAGCGATCGCCGGAGCTTCTGCCATGGGGCATTGGCCTCGACGTCCGAGACCAGCTGCGTCCACAGCAGCGTCGAAGGGACGACCCGCTCATCGCGTCGAAGCTTGAGCAGGTACATCGCCACGACCGCCGGGATGAACAGCAGGCCGAGCAGCGCGAGCGGGGTCGCGAATGGCACGGGCGCTACCCGAGGACCCGTCGGCGACGAAGCTCGTTGAACATGAGCACGGCCAGGTTGGCGTCAGAGGGGAGATCCACGTAGCTCGCCCGACGCTTGGCCGCCAGGTCCGCAAAGCCAGCCTTCCAGGCCGCCAACCTGGCCTTGTAGGCATCGAGCGTGGCGAGGTCCACCGTCACGTCCACGCCCTCGCCGGTCTCGACGTCGACCAGCCGCAGGTCGCCCTCCAGCGCGGGATGCAGCTCGTCGGGCGACAGGATGTGCAGCACGATCAGTTCCGAGCCGGTCGCGGCCAATTCCCGGATCACCTGCTCGGCCGCCGGATCGAGCAGGTCCGACAGCAGGATCACGATCCCCTTGCCGTGGAGCTGGGCCCCGGCGTGGCGAGCTGCTGCGACCAGGTCCGTGGGTCCGTCTGCCGGTTCGATCGACGACAGATCCGCCAGCAGCCGAAACACCCGTCCCGAGCCACGCATCGAGGCACGCCGACGGGCGATCCTCCCCGCCAGGGCACTGACCGTCACCCGATCCTCGCTGGCGAGCCCGATGTACCCGAGCGCCGCCGCCGCTCGCTTGGCGAAGAGCAGCTTGGCCGGTCGTCCCGACGACATCGACGCCGAGGCGTCGACAAGCAGGGTGACGGTGACATCCTCCTCCTCGATGAACAGCTTGATGAAGAGCCGCTCCAGGCGGGCGTACACGTTCCAGTCGAGCTGGCGCAGGTCGTCACCGGGAGCGTAGTCGCGGTAGTCCGCGAATTCGACCGATTGCCCGCGCTTGACGCTGCGCCGGCCCCCCTTGAAACCGCCGCGGACCGGCGAACGCATGAGGACGAGCAGGCGCTCGAGTTGCCGGAGGAACCCTTCGTCGAAGACCGTCGGGTCGATCTCGTTTGGCAGAAATACCTGGCGCTGGCGCGCGCCGGGCGCCGTGACGGGCTGTTCCACGGGTCGGGCCGCGCTCGTCGCGCCGGCTATTCGACTGACGGCGCGACGACCGCGTCAAGGACCGACCGAATCACCGCCTCGGTCGTGATGCCCTCGGCCTCGCCCTCGAAGTTGAGGATGATCCGATGGCGCAGTGACGGGAGCGCCACTGCGCGAATGTCCTCGATCGACACGTTGAACCGACCATCGAGCAACGCGTAGATCTTGCCCGCGCTGACCAGCGCCTGGGCACCGCGCGGAGAGCCGCCGTAACGAACGTAGTCACGCACCAGGCCCGGGGCGCGAGGCTGGTCGGGGTGGGTGGCCGCCAGGACGCTCACGGCGTACGCGGTCACGTGCGGGGCGATCGGGACGGCGCGTACAAGCCGCTGCATCTCGACGATCTCGGTCGCGGTGCAGACCTTGCCCGCGCTGACCGCGTCCGTCCCGGTCGTGCGATCCATGATCGCGATCAGGTCGTCCTCGGATGGGAACGGGACCAGGACCTTGAACAGGAAGCGATCCAGCTGGGCCTCGGGGAGGGGATAGGTGCCCTCCATCTCGAGCGGGTTCTGGGTCGCCAGGACGAAGAACGGGGCGTCGAGTGGGAACCGCTGACGGGCCACCGTGACCTGGTGTTCCTGCATCGCCTCGAGCAGGCTGGATTGGGTCTTGGGCGTGGCGCGGTTGATCTCGTCCGCGAGGATCAGGTTGGCGAAGATCGGTCCGGGCTGGAACCGGAAGACCCGCTGGCCGCCCTCCTCAATCAGGATGTTCGTGCCCGTGATGTCGGCGGGCATCAGGTCCGGGGTGAACTGGATCCGGTTGAAGGCGCAATCGATGACGTCGGCGATCGTTCGGACGAGCAGCGTCTTGCCGAGACCGGGGACTCCTTCGAGCAGCACGTGGCTGTTGGCGAGCAGACCGGTGAGGGTCTGTCGCACGAGCGCTGCCTGGCCGACGATGACCTTGCCGACCTCGCGTTCGATCGCCATGGCGCGCTCTGCAAACACCTCGGGCGCGAGACGGGGCGTGGCCTGGTCTGTCGCGGTCGATGCGCTCATGGTGCCTCCGTTGACCGTGCTAGTTCGAGGGATTGAGGGAGCTGAAATAGCTGCGGACGTAGTCCTTGACGGACGAGGGGATGTAGCCGCGATCGAGTGACGTCTGGGCGTAGCGCTCGAAGTCGGCGAAGACCTGCTGATACGGCGTGAGGACCCCATTGTTGGTGCCGCTGCCGGTCTGGTTGCCCTGCTGGGTCTGGCCGTCGCCGCCGGTCCCCGCGACGTAGGACGGGTCACCTGGTCGCCCGAGACGATCGAATGGCGCATAAACCGACGACAGGTCCTCGCCGAGTTCGGATGGCCGGTTCTGGTTCGTCGGGCCTGCAGGCAGGCCGTTGCCGCCAGTGCCGGAACCGAGCGACCTGGCGTTGGAGCCGCCGCCGCCGATGGCGCCCTGGCCCTGTCCCTGTCCCTGACCTTGGCCCTGTCCCTGACCTTGGCCCTGTCCCTGTCCCTGACCTTGGCCCTGACCCTGTCCCTGACCTTGGCCGGTGCCCGGGCTCTGGCCGGCGCCCTGTCCCTGCGCCTGACCCCGGCCCTGCCCTTCCTGCGGCCGGCCGGCGTTGGCGAGATCCCTGCGCGCATCCTGGAGCCGCGAGGCCGCCGTCGCCAAATCCCGGACCGTGGCGACCCGCTCCCCGGCACCCGTCAGCGACACGCCCAACCGGTCAAGCGCGGCTCGTGCGCCGGCGGTGTCGCCCTGGGCCAGGCTCTGGGCCGCCTCGCTGAGCGCGGTGCCGGCGGCCCCGTCGGCCTGCGATGCGGTCCCTTCCAGCTCGGCCAGCTGCCGGGCGAGGTCGCGCTGCTCGGCTGCCGTCATGTCATCGAGGTTCTCGCCCAGCCGCGCAAGATCTTCGCGGGCCTCATCCGGGGCACCATCCCGGTTCGCATCCGGTCGTCCGGTGGCGGCGCGCGACAACGCGCGGCTCAGCGACGCCAGCGACGCCGCGCGTTGCTCGTTGGCCGGGTCGACCTGGGCGCGGACCTCGTCCTCGATCGCCCCGAGCCGGGCCAGGTTGGCATCCAGGTTCTCCGGCTCCTGGCGGAGTCGAAGCGCCAGGTCGCGAAGCTCCTGGGCAAGCCGGGTCCGCGGATCGTTCGCGTCCGCGCCGCGTGCTTCCAGATCCTCGGCAACCCGGTCAACTCGCTCCGCCTGCCGCGCGGCCGCCTCGCGCAAGGCCTGTTGCTGGGCGATGACCGCGTCCTGGGGGTTTGGCAGCAGGAGCACCGGGGCGAGCAGCAGTGCGGCGATCAGCGTGGCGATGATCGGCTGCCGTGACCAGCGGGGCGCAAACAATGAGGACGACACCAGCTGGACTGCCGCCAGGGCGTCGCGCCGCTGGCGTCGCACAAATCGATCCGACTCGACACGTTCGTCGGAGGCAGCTTCGGTGTTGACGCCCTGTGGGTCCAGCTCGGCGTTCGGGCCCGAGTCCGGACCGGCCGAGGCGGGGAATGCCACGGCCAACTCGAGGGCGCTGGAGAGTCGATCGCCCAGTCGCCCTTCTACGTCGAGCGCAAGTGCCGTCGCACCCAGGCCCGGCCGAGCCCTGATCCCAACAAAGAGCCAGCCAACCAGACCGAACAGCGGCAGCGACGCCCCGATCACCGGCGCCAGCGGCAGCGGGACCAGGCGCGCCAGCGTCCAGAGCGTCAGTTCCGCAAGCGCGACGGCCGCAATGGCCAGCCATCCTCGGCGGACCAGTCGGCGCAGCCACAGACGGCGCCGATGGGGAACGAGTGAGGCTCGCAAATCCAGCAGGAGCGGATCGAGGGGCCCCGCCAGGGTCGCGCGTGGATCGGGTGGAAGCCGGCTGGGCGGACCTTCGCCTGAGGCCGGGCGAAGGCGGCGAGCCAGGGCAGACAGCGGCGTGCTCATGTTGGCGATGCCGGTTCACGTCGCGGGAGGCGAAGCCGCAAGCGACGACGAAGGCGCCAACGCCGGGTCGGGGACACGAACTGGACCGTCAGCACCAGCAGGATGAGCGACACGACCAGCCAGGTCGCCACGCTCTCCGGCCACAGGGTGTCGCGCCCAATGCCGAATTCGGCCACATCCGGGACCGCGAATCCAGCGTCGGGGAAGGCGCGAACGATCCCATCCCCACCGAAGGCCGGAGCGACCAGGGGCATCGGGGCGGGAACCGCCTGACCCTCGAAGACCGCGACGCTCTGGGGCTGGAGCAACCCATTCCTGATCGAACACCAGGTGCCAAACGTCCCTTCCGTCCCGCACAGCACGTCGACCTGGGCCAGAAAGGGGTTCAGGTAGGCGATCGCCTCTGGGGGGCTGCCCTTGATCGGGCCAGTGCCCCGTTCCGCGTCCCCCGTGGCCATCGCCTGCCAGAAGATCAGCACGAAGATGGACCCGATCGTCATGGTCAGCACGCCGAAGATCGTGATCGCCGTGGCTGCCTGCGTCCGCTTGACCAGGCTCGAGCAGAACAGCCCGAATGCTCCGAGCCCGAGCGCGGTCACGATCAGGACCAGGTAGCCGCGCAGCACGTCGTCGGGCGCGACACCGCCGTAGACGAAGACCACGGCGGTCAGGGTAATCGAGGCGGCGATCAGCAGCCAGACGTAGACGAGGGCGCTGACCAACTTGCCCAGGACGATTGCCAGCGACGTGATCGGGGTCACGACGAGGAGTTCAAGCGTTTGCTTCTCGCGCTCCATGCTGATCGCGCCTGCCGTTGCCGAAGGGGCAAGGAACACGACCTGGAGCGTTTCCAACATCATGAGAGCGGCAAAGATCCCCTGGCCGATGGCCGCGGTGGCGAAGGTCCCGCTGCCGCCGAAACCGGAGGCGTAGGTCCGCTCCAACACGAGTTCGACCATCCAGGCGAAGCCGGCGAGGAGCAGCAGGTAGATGGTCAGGATCACGAATGCCCGCCGGCCACGCATCCGGCCGCGCAGCTCCTTGACGCCCACCGCGCCGACTCCGCCTGCCGTCCTCGACAGCGCCGCCAGCGGCCCCCCCCAGCGACGCGTCCGCACGACGGCCCCCCCGGGTCCTGCATGTTCGGGAGCGTCGCCGATCCTGGTCATCGCAGGCACCTCACGCTACGTCGAGAGATTCGCGCTCGGGCGCGGTCACCTGGAGGAAGAGTTCCTCGAGATCACTCGCGGCGCGGGCGAAGGTGACAATCGGCAGCCCAGCCGCAACGGATGCAGCCAGCAGCCGGGCGGTCGCCTCGTCGTCCCCGCGGAAGCCCAGTTCGATCGATCCGTCATCGAGGATCGCCGCTGACGCCACGTCCGGATCCGCCTGGAGCCGGTCACGGGCCGCCTCGAGTGCCTCGCCCTCCAGCAGCAGGCGAACCCGCAGGACCGCCCCGAAGCGCAGCCGCCGCTCGATGTCCAAGATCCGACCCTGCGCCAGTACCTTGCCGTGGTCCACGATCGCCACGCTCGTGCACAGCTCCTCAAGCTCGGGCAGGATGTGGCTGCTGATCAGGATCGTCTTGCCCAGCGCGCGCAGCTCCCGGAGTAACTCGCGCAACTCCACCCTGGCACGCGGGTCCAGGCCGGAAGCGGGCTCATCGAGCAGCAGCACCTTGGGATCGTGGACAAGGGCATGGGCGAGGCATAACCGTTGCTCCATGCCTCGCGACAGCGTCTGGACGTAATCGTCGCGCCGGTCGCCCAGGTCGACCAGTTCGAGGAGATCGGCGATCATCCGCCGCCGCGCCGCCGCCGGAAGCCCGTAGCAGCGGGCGAAGAAGTCCAGGTATTCCCAGACCTTCATGTCGTCGTAGACGCCAAACACGTCGGGCATGAAGCCGATGACCCGACGCACTTCATCGGGGTTGCCGGTCACGGACCAGCCATCGATCTCGGCGGTCCCCGCCGACGGTCGCAGGAGAGTGGCGAGCATGCGCAGGGTGGTGGTCTTGCCCGCGCCGTTTGGCCCCACGAGCCCGAAGATCTCCCCCGGCTCGATGGCCAGGTCGAGGCCAGCGACCGCCACTGTCCGGTCGTAGCGTTTCACGAGCCCCTGTGAGCGCACGATGGCCGTCACTCGACGATCCCGCTGATGGACACGTCGACGCTGAACCCGACGCCGTCCATTCGATCGTTGACGAAGCGGAACAACACGGTCCCGGTCACCGGGTCAACGTAACGGGTCGGATCGGCAAGGGAGTAGCGCGTCCCCGAACCCAGATGTGGCAGCCGCTTCCATTCCTGGCTGGACCGGTCAAACAGGTCTACCTCCGGGAGCCCATCGAACGCCGACGCGCCGCATTCCGGGGTCGGCGGATTGGGGCAGCGCGGTGGCATCGACGGGAGCGGTTCCACCTCTGTCGGCTTCACATTGAGTGTGGGAGCGCCGCCGAAGTTGAGACCGATCCCGATCCCGGTGGCGGCCAGCGTCCCTTCGAACGTGGTCGGACGGTAGGCGATCGTCGCGGAGCCCCGTCCAAAGTTGATGCTGTAGGGATCCTTGCTGAAGAACGCGGCATCGGTGTCGATGACGCTCGAGCGGATCAGGTCCGACTGGAAGGTGGTCGCGCCGTGGATCGCCAGCCGAGCCGGCAGGTAATACAGCACGTTCCCGAGTCTGCGAGGCTCCTGACCCTCGATCTCGAGGTGGAGCAGTTCGCGCGAGCTCCAGGCCAGGATGACTGGACCCTCCGTCGAGAGCTGGCCTGTCGAGCCGAAATTCGGATCCCAGGTCAGTTGGTCCACCATCGAATGGCGGATGTTGAGCGCGATCGTGTCCGAGGTCATCCGCCCGTCGCCAAAGAAGATGGGGCCGACGACCTTGTCCGACAATGACTGCCCGAATAGCACGTTTTCCAGCCTCATGTCGATGGTCGCCACGGCCCCGGGCGCCAGGTCCACCAGGACCGCGACGGTACCGCCCAGCACGACCGCCGGCCGCTCGAGGATCTCCTGTGACAAGTTGGTGACCGTCCCGACAAGACGGCCGGCCTCGAGGCGCAGATCGGTCGCGATCAGCGGCACCGTGACCGGCGTCTCGGCGCGGATGGTGCGCAGGGACCCGAAGCCAACGGCGAGGTTGCGCACGCGCGACGGGTCGCCCTGGAGGAGGTCGAGCTGCGTTGGGCCGCCCTGACCGCCGAAAAAGTCACTGATCGGTGCGGACAGGAGGGCGCCGCCCGGAACGCTGAGCTGGTACTGGCCGCGAGAAGGAGAAAAGATGCCCACATAGACCTGGCCCGAACCGTCCGTGGCACCGGGTGCGCCCCTGACGATCGCGATCTCATTGACGATGACCTCGTCGCCACGCAGCACGGCCCCGATGCCGTACGAACCGGCCGTGAACGCCACGATCAAAATCGGCATCGTGACCCACGCCCACTCGCGCCGGTCAAGGCGCCGCAGGACCAGGTAATTGAGTGGTCCGATCAGGACGATGTACGCACCGAGCAGCGCGACCAGCCCGCCGATCGGCGGCAGGGCCAGTGACGGCAACTGGGAGACCGCGCTCACGAGCATGTTGTCGTCCGAGAAGACCAGGTTCCCGGAGCTGCGGGGCGGCAGGAGTCGCCGCCACATGCCGACACCCGCCGTTTCATCGGCGATCCAATCCGTGGTGGGATCGAACCCGAGCAGCGTGACGACCCCTGTGCCATAGCTCCGCTCCGCCGCGACGACGCGATCGCCGACCACGGCCACCACCCGCGGGTACACCACTTCCCGCGACAGATCGGGCGGGACGGCCGCTGACGGCCAGACATCGCACAACATCACG
>JANNQZ010000265.1:0-2840 GCA_031401015.1 Chloroflexota bacterium
CGCGACCCGAAGCCCACGGGCGACAGCGTTGCGCGCGAGCAACCCGGCGCCGATCATGACGGTCGGGTTGGAGGTGTTCGTGCACGAAGTAATCGCGGCGATCGCCACGGAACCGGTCCGGATTGGAGCTGGATCACCGCCGATCCTGATCTCGACTGGCGGGTAGACAGGCCCCGCAGCGTCGCTGTCGGCCGCGGCCAACCCGACCGGGAAGTTCGAGCGGAAGTTGTCGCGCACGGCGGCCAGCGGGACGCGATCCTGCGGCCTTCGCGGCCCCGCGACCGACGGCTCGACGCTCGCCAGGTCGAGCTCGAGCAGCTCGTCAAAGGTGGGCCCCGCTCCCGGCGAGCGCCACAGCCCCTGCTCCTTGGCGTAGCGCTCCACGAGCGCGATCCGCTCGGCCGTCCGGCCGGTCAGGCGAAGGTAGGTGAGTGTCTCGTCGTCGATCGGAAAGAGCGTGGCGGTCGCCCCGAATTCGGGGCTCATGTTCGAAATCGTCGCTCGGTCGGCCAACGACAGGCCACTGAGGCCGTCTCCGGCAAACTCGACGAACGCGCCCACGACCCCATGGGCCCGCAGCAATTCCGTCACCACGAGCACCAGGTCCGTGGCCGTCGAGCCCCCCGGCAGCGCCCCCCGCAAGCGAACCCCGACGACGTGCGGCATGGGCTGGTAGAGCGGCTGGCCAAGGAGGACCGCCTCGGCCTCGATGCCACCGACGCCGAAACCCAAAACACCAAGGCCGTTGATCATCGTGGTGTGCGAGTCCGTCCCGACGAGCGTGTCGGGGAAGGCCACGGAGCGACCCGCGGCATCGACGCGGTCCGCGACGACCGTGGCCAGAAACTCCAGGTTGACCTGGTGGACGATGCCGGTCCCCGGTGGCACGACCCGCAGGTCGCGAAAGGCCGACTGTGACCAGCGCAGGAGCTGGTAGCGCTCCCCGTTGCGGTCGTACTCGCGCTGCACGTTGAAGGCGAAGGCACCGGGCGTCCCGAAGCGGTCGACCTGCACCGAGTGATCGATCACCAGGTCCGCCGGGACGAGCGGGTTGACCCGGGCCGGGTCGCCGCCGAGTTCGGCCATCGCGTCGCGCATGACCGCCAGGTCCACCACGGCTGGCACCCCGGTGAAGTCCTGGAGGAGGACCCGCGACGGCATGAATGGGATCTCGGCCTCCGCCGGAACGCCCGCGCGCCACGACGCCAGCCGCTCCACGTCGTCACCGCCAACGATCCCGTCGCCGGCATGGCGGAGCACATTCTCGAGGAGGATCTTGACCGTCAACGGGGCTCTGTCGAGGTCGATCCTGTCCGCGAGCGAACTCAATCGATAGAGGTCCGGCTGGCCGGTTCCAAGCGACGCCCGGGCGCCAAAGGGGTCCAACGATGGCAACGTTTCGTTCCTCGCCTGCTCGCTACACTCGATCCGTGCAAGCGTACCGTGCCCGCCGAGCCAACGCCGAAGCGCCTGCGCAATGAGGGGGTGGGGCGATCTGCCGGGCGACGACCCGAGGCGTGACCGCGAAGCCGCCGCCGCTCAACTTGAGGCTGCCGGGATCGACCTCGACCCGGCCCCGCCCGGCCGCCACGGGCGTCACGCCGATGACCACGGCGTGGCCGGTCACGCCCATCCGCATCGGCAATCGGCGGCGGGCGAACCGCCGGTCATCGGGATCGTGGGGGCCGGTGCCGTCGGGACTGTGCTCGGGGTGGCGCTGTCGCGGGCCGGCTGGCCCATCCATGCCGTGGCGAGTCGCGATGCGACCAGGCGTGAGCGATTCAGATCGTTGGTCGAGGTTGGCCGGGTCTTCGTCGACCCGGAGCCGCTGCTCGATGAGGTGGAGCTGATCATCCTGGCGGTTCCGGACGATGTCATTGGGCCCCTCGCGGGCACGCTCCGGATGTACGGCGGCCAGGCGATGATCCACACGAGCGGCGCGCTTGGGGCAGAGGTGCTCGCACCGGCCATGGCCGCCGGGACCCAGGTCGGCTCATTCCATCCGCTCGTCGCCGTTGCGGACACGGAGCGCGCGGTCGCCGCCCTCCACGGCTCCACGGTGGCGATCGAGGGCGACGACCAGCTGGCCGGGCTGTTGGCCGCGATGGCCGAGGCGATCGGCGCGACCCCGGTCCGGCTAGCGCCCGGGACCAAGACCGCCTATCACGCTGCGGCGGTGCTGGCCGCCGGCGGCTTTGTGGCGTTGCTCGACGCGATCGCCGAGCTCGGGCGCGTGGCGGGTCTCGATGAGGCGGGCTCGCTGGCCATTTACGGCCGTCTGATTGAGGGAACCCTCGCGAACGCCAGGGCGCTCGGGATTGCGGCCGCGCTGACCGGCCCGATCACGCGTGGCGACATCGGCACGCTGCGCGGGCACCTGGATGTCCTGCGTGCCCACGCCCCGCTGGTGATGGACCTGTATGTGGCGGCCGCCCGCCGCGAGATCGGGCTGGCCCAGGGGCGGCGCACGCTTGCACCGGAGATTGGGCAGGCAATGGTCGAATTGCTCGCGGAGGCAGTTGCGCGACCCGGCTGAACGGGTACCATTGCGCGGATGGAGCAGAGTATCGCCGCCAAGTACGCGGCGCGCCCCGCGGCGCGATTCGTGAACACCTCGAACCGCGTTCGCCAACGCCGCCTCGGCCTGCGCCCGGCGGGAGCATTCCGTGCGCCTGGGATGCGGGCGACCGTCCTTCTCGGCCCGGAAGTTGCCCCGTTGGTCTTGCTTCGCGCGCGTTGGCGCTCGATCAAACGGGCCCCCGCCCGGGGAACGCGTGGGGGTCGCCCCGGACCACTGGTCGTCATGCAGTGGCCTCGCACCGGACGACCCATGGCGTTCC
>JANNQZ010000266.1:0-1824 GCA_031401015.1 Chloroflexota bacterium
CATCCGTCCCGGAGTTGGCGACCGTCTTTGGTCTCCAGGACCTGCAAGGACCGCTGCGCGCCTTCGTCGACTTCATGTCCAACATCTACACGTTCAATGCGATCGTCCGTGGCGACTTCGGGATGCTCGGGGACGTGATCCGCCACATGCTGCTCCCGGCCCTGGCCCTGGGCACGATCCCGTTGGCCATCATCGCCCGGATGACCCGCTCCAGCCTGCTGGACGAACTCGGGCTCGACTACGTCCGCACCGCCCGAGCGAAGGGCCTTCCCGACCGAGCCGTCGTCCTGAGGCACGCGTTTCGCAATGCGCTGCTTCCGGTGGTGACGGTGATCGGTCTCCAGGTCGGTGGACTCTTCGGCGGCGCCGTGCTGACCGAGACGATCTTCAACCTTGCCGGCGTCGGGCGGGCCGTCACCGAGGCCATCGGGTCACGCGACTACGCCGTGATCCAGGGCTTCACCCTCGTCATCGCGATCGGATTCGTGCTCATCAATCTGCTCGTGGATCTGTCGTACGCCATGCTCGATCCCCGCGTCCGACTACGCTGACGATGACGGCCTCCGTTCCTCCTGCCCTGGGCATCGTCGAGGACAACCTCGAGAAGACCCGACCGGCGTCGATCTGGCGCGACACCCTGGGCAACCTCCTCCGTCAGAGGAATGCCGCCTTCGGTGGAGTGATCCTGATCTTCTTCGTGTTCGTCGCATTGTTCGCGGACCAGATCGCGACCCACGAGCCGACGATGATCCTCATCGGCGTCGAGGACGGCGCGAAGAAGATGACGCCGCCGTGCATCCACCTGCTCGGCTGCCCGGAGAGCCAGGCGCAGCACTACTTCGGGGTCGACGGCAACGTCCGCGACGTGTTCAGCCGGGTGGTCCACGGGACCCGAGTTTCCCTGCGCATCGGGTTCCTGACGGTGGGCTTCGCGATCGTCATTGGCAGCCTGATCGGTTCACTCGCGGGCTATGCCGGCGGCAAGCTGGACAATCTCCTGATGCGCCTGATGGACATCCTGCTGGCGTTCCCCGCCCTGCTGCTGTCCATCGCCATCGTGACCGTGCTGGGGACCGGGCTGCTCAACGCCCAGCTGGCAATCGGGATCGTCGCGATCCCGATCTATGCCCGAATCATGCGCGCGTCGGTCATCTCCATTCGGGAGCGCGACTTCGTCACCGCGTCGAGGGCGCTCGGCGAGTCGTCTCTGGGCCTGCTCACCCGACGGATCATTCCGAACGCGCTGACGCCGCTCATCGTCCTGGGCACCCTGGGGATCGCCGACGCGGTTCTCTCCGTGGCCGCCCTGTCATTCCTTGGCCTGGGCGCCCAGCCGCCCGAGGCCGAATGGGGATCGATGATCGGCCTCGCCCGGAACCAGATGTTCAACGCCCCGCACCTGGTGCTGTTCCCGGGCATCGCGCTGGCGCTGAGCGTCCTCGGCTTCAACCTGCTCGGCGACGGGCTGCGCGATGCGCTCGACCCGAGACTCAACCGATGAACCCGGCAGACGCGGGGTCCGCCCTCGACGAGACGGTCGTGGAGGAGCTGGTTCCTGCCGCGGCCCGTCGTCCGCGCCGCGAGCGCGGTGCACGGCCATTGCTCGAGGTCAAGGGCCTGCATACCTCGTTCTTCACGCGCGACGGCGTCGTACGGGCCGTCGACGGCATCGACTTCCACGTCGATCGCGGCGAGATCATGGGCCTGGTCGGGGAATCCGGCTGCGGCAAGAGCGTGACCAGCCTGTCGATCATGCGACTGATTGCCAAGCCGGGCCGGATCGAGGCCGGCGAGATCCTGTTCGACGGCGAGAACCTGCTCGAC
>JANNQZ010000267.1:0-11749 GCA_031401015.1 Chloroflexota bacterium
GGACGAGGGCGGCCAGCAGTGACGTGACCGGCACCGTGAGCACCACCGTCCCTGGATCGATCGGTCCGCCACCATCGGCGGTTCTCGTGGCCAGGACGATTCCTGACCAGACGCCTGAGGTCCGCAGGGGCAGCGCCAGCCCGCCGATGACGAGATCGATCCCTGACGAGGCGTTGCTGGTCCGGCTCGCGAACCGCGGCGTAAAGAGGACGACTTCGCCTGCCCGGCGCAGCTGGTTGACACGGTTGATGAGGTACTGGGCGCCCAGCGACGTCGTGAGCGTGATGCTGACCAGCGGCGCACCGATCAACGGCCGGCCGTCCGCCCCAATCCCGAACGTCGGACGGGCCGCGGGACCCACGGCGACCAGTTCTCCGGCTTCCACGTGGAGGCCGTTTGGAGCGAGCTCCATGTCGTTGGCGTAGCCGGCCCAGACGTCGCCATTGATCGCGGCGACCACCCGGTGGCCCTCAACGGAGCGTCCGGCGGCCTGGCTGCTGGTCCGCTCGAGACCGGCGACCAGCCCATTGGACAGTGCCGATTCGAACGAGATGGCCGGGTTGGCGAGGTCGATCTCGACGATGTTGACCGCCTGGCTCCCGGCGGTCGTCACGATCCGGCCCTGGTCGTAGGTGACGCCCGGTGCGAGTGGCTCGCGCCCGACGGAGGCGTAGGCGCTGGCAATGGCAGCGGTCGCCGGGGCTGGCGTGCCGACGGCGAACGGCGCGATCGCGACGATCAGGGCCAGAACGAAGGTCGGGGCGGCGTGGTGCCTCGGCGGCTTCGGCAAGTGCAGCTCTCGTGCGGGTTCGCTGGGACGCTGGGTCGCGTGGTTGCGGGCCGGTGCCCGTTACCGCGTCAGCCTACCAGTCGGGCGCGATCTGGGCCGCCAGCCAGGTTGCCGGCTCGACGCGGGGTCGGATCAGCTCGGCACGTCCGCTGCGAACGGCGACCTCGGCGGGGATCGGGTGCGACAGGAACAGCGGCATCGATTCGGTGAAGCCGTAGGCACCGACATCGAGCACGGCCACCAGTTCGCCGACCTCGGGCGGGCGCATCACGGATCCCTGGCAGAAGATGTCAAGACCCGAGCACAGCGGTCCGGCGATGGTGATGGGCTGCATCTCGGTCGCTTGGGGCAGGGTGGCGTCCCCGCGGCCGCCGAGGGGCCCGTCCTGGGGGCCCGCGGCGCCAAGTGCACGAACCCGGTGCTCCTGGCCGGTGAGCGCCGGCCGCAGAACATGATGGACGCCGCCATCCAGGATGACCACGACTGAGCCATTGACGGTCTTGCGGTCCACGACCCGTGCGACATAGGCGCCGGCGGGGCCCACCACAAAGCGACCAGGTTCGAGCAGCAGTCGCGCTTCGGCGAGCACCGGATCGTCCGCCCAGCCCGCGGTGATCGCGGCAAGCCCTGCACCCAGGCGTTCGAGATCGAGCGGTTCTTCATGATCCGAGTACGGGATGCCCAGTCCACCCCCGGCGTCCACCAGGCGGATCCGGATGCCGGTCGCAACGGCGAGGCCGTGGGCGGCGCTGACCGTCGCCTCGACGTGGGCCAGCAGGATGCTCGCGTCGAGGACATTGGACGCGCCGAATGAGTGGAGCCCGAGCAGATCGAGATGCGGCGAGCGGTTCGCCCGCCGGGCCGCCTCGATCAGATCGGCCGCATCCATGCCGAACTTGCCGGCACCACCGTCGCCGACCAGCCGGACGCGTTCGAGCCCGGCGTCACCGAGGGCAGCTGCGCGCAGCATGACCGGCTGGGTTCGTCCTGCCTCGGCGGCAATGGCCTCGAGCCGCGCGAGTTCGGCGGGCGATTCCACGGTGACCGCGCGAATCCCGAGGGCGACCGCGAGTCGGAGTTCGTCGTCGCGCTTGCCGGGGCCGGTCATGACGACCCTGTTCGGGGCGATACCGGCCTGGGTCACCAGCTGGAGTTCGCCTCCGGAGGCGACATCGGCGCCTAGACCCAGGCGCCCAAGGTGGGCCACCACGGCGAGGGCCGGGTTCGCCTTGACGGCGTAGGCGACCTCGGCGACCGGCGGGAGCACGGACTGGAGGGCATCGACCCGGCGCTCGATGAGGTCGAAGTCGTAGACGTAGAACGGCGTTCCGTACCGCTCGGCGAGATCGTCGGGGGAGCATCGGTCGATCCAGGTCCGCGCGGAAGCGGATTCCAACCTGGCTGGTGAACGGGACACGATCCGGTCGTCGTTGCCAGCCAGGCTGGGCCGATCGACCTGCTCCAGCCACAATCTGTTCTGGATTCCAGTGGCGTTGGAGATTTCGACTGCACCGCCGACTGATCGGTCGCGTAGACCAACCCGGCTGGAATCATGGCCGCGCCGCGTCACCGAAGCGCCTCCTCCAGGGCGACCCTGGCCGACGTGCCGGCGTCTCGATCCTTGACCAGGAGGGCCACCGTGGCCGACAGCCCGTGCCCTGCCGCAAACGCACCGCCGAGTGCCCTGGCCCCGGGGATCACCACGGCACCCGCGGGCACCACGAGCGGGCGATCGACGGTTCCCTGGAGCACCGTGTCGCGGACGAGGTCGTACACGCGGGACGTACCCGTCAGGATCACGCCCGCGGCGATCACCGCCCCTGTGCGGACCAGGACCCCCTCGAGCAGGGCACTGCCGGCGCCGATGAACGCGCCGTCTTCGACGATCACGGGTCGTGCGCCGGGCGGCTCCAGCACGCCGCCGATCGTGACGCCGGCTCCGAGGTGGACGTCCGCCCCGATCTGGGCGCATGAGCCGATCAGGACATGCGAATCGACCATCGACCGTGGGCCGACCCATGCACCGACGTTGACATAGGAGGGCGGCATGACCACGACGTTCTCGCCCAGGTGCGCCCCGCGCCGGACCGCGGTGCCGCCCGGGACGATCCGCCACGGGCCGCCGGCCAGGTCGCCCCGTGGCGGCACGCCCACACGGTCGCGGAATGTCAGGGGGCCGATCGTCCAGTCGGTCATGGTGCGATCCGCGAAACAGGCCAGGATCGCAGCCTTGACCTCGGGTCTGACGCGCCAGCCGTCAAGCGCGCCGCGATCCGGTTCGGCAGCGCGGATCCGGCCGGTCTCGAGGTCATCGAGGACGGTGCGCGGATCGATCGCGATCGATGGAGGGCGTGTATCCACCGGGTTCACCAACTCCAGCTCGACGATCACGCCACGGCCTCACGCGACCGCGCCGCGGCCACGATCCGCCCGCCGCCGGTCTCGGTGAGTCCGAGCCCACGCAGCAGGGCCGCCATCAAGGCTCGTCCATCGGTCTCCAACGGGAGGAGCGGGGCACGGACCGCGTCCGTCTCCAGCAGCCCCATCAACATGAGGGCCGCCTTGACCGGTACCGGGTTGGGTCCACCCCGGAAATTCCCAAGGAAGAGTGGCAGCCAGCGTTCGTGAATCCGCCGGGCGCTGTCCCAGTCACCGGCGCGACCGGCGGCGCACAGGGCGGCAAGTTCACCCGGGATCTCGTTGGAGGCCACGGACACGACGCCATCGCCACCCATCGCCAGGATCGGCAGGGTCCAGGCATCGTCGCCGGCCAGCACGGCCACGCCGCGCGGTCGCTCCCGGCAGATCCTGGCGATCTGCTCGAGGTTGCCGCTCGCCTCCTTGACGGCGACGACCCGCGGATGCTCGGCGAGTCGCAGGAAGGTGTCCGCGTCCACGTTGGTGCCGGTCCGGGACGGGACGTTGTAGACGACGATCGGCAGGTCGCCCTCGTCGGCGATGGCCCGAAAGTGCGCGTCCAGCATCCGGCTATCGGGCCGGTTGTAGTACGGCGCCACGATCAGGGCCGCGTCCGCGCCAAGCTCCGCGGCACGGCGGGTTGCCCGGATCGTGGCCGCGGTGTCGTTGGTGCCGGTGCCGGCGACGATGCGAACCCGGTCGCGCGGGGCGCGCTCGGCGGCGACCTCGACGGTGATCGCGATCAGCCGCTCGCGCTCGTCCTGGCTGAGGGTTGGCGCCTCGCCGGTCGTGCCGCACGGCACGAGACCGTCGATGCCTGCCAGGATTTGCCAGCGGACCAGGCGGCGGAACGCGGTCTCGTCGACGGCACCGTCGTGGGTGAACGGAGTGATAAGGGCGGTGAAGGCGCCGCGCAGCATCGGGCGGCTGGCGGTCGCCGTTTCGTGGGCGGTGGTCAGGGTCTGCGGGGTCCGGCGTGTCATTCGAGGGCTCCTTTCGGTCAGTGCCTGCTGTCTTCGCGTTCAGGCGGCGATGGGGTCGCGAGCGATGAGGTCGTCGACGATGGGATCGAACCCGTGGAGACCGGGCTCGCGTGGTGCCCGGGCCAGCCAATCGGCGGCGGCGAGCATGCCGGCGGCATAGGCGCTTCGATCGCGCGCGGTGAGTCGGAGCTCGACCGTCTCGCCGACGGCATCAAAGCCGACCAGGTGCATGCCCGGCGACGCGCCCGCCCGGACCGAAACGACCTCGAGGTCAGCGGCGTCGGTCAGCCGCGGATGCCCGGCGACGATCCGCCGGGTCAGGTCGATGGCCGTGCCGGATGGCCGGTCGCGTTTGGTTCGGCGGTGCCACTCCAGCAGGTACGGATCAAAGGCATCAAGCGGCCCGAAGAGCGAGACGGCGGCCTCGACGAGGCGCCCGAACAGCACGACGCCGACGCTGAAGTTGGACGCCGCGACCGCGGCGGCGCCGTATTCGCGAAGAAGCGACTCGACGGTGGGCCGGTCGGTTTGCCAGTCGGTCGTGGCGATGATCACGCGGCGGGCGCCGGCCTCCAGCCCGGCCGCCACGTTGGTGGCCACCGCATCGCCGCGCGAGGCCTCGATCAAAAGGTCGACGTCCGCCAGGTCCGCGGGGTCGTGACGTCCGAGGCGCGGGCGACCGACAAGGCGGATCTGGTCGTTCCGCGCGGCCGACCGGCTCGCCCGCTCCCGGAAGGCCGCGTCGACGGCCCAGCCCAGCCCGCCGTCGCCGAGGATGATCGTCGTGGTCATTCGTGGTCCCTCGTCTTCGCTTCGAGGGGCCGCCGGTTCGGGAGAGTTCAGGGCAAGAAAAAACCGCGGTCACCATCGTGGTGCCGCGGCCCCTGGAGCCTCCGTTCCCTGGAGGCCCCGGTTCGTCCGTCGACGCGCCGTCAGAGCCCCAGGGCCCGTGCCTCCCGGCAGGGCCGCCAGAGCTTCTTCTTCGACTCGTCCAAGAAGAAACGGCGGTTCATGCAGTAACTATTGCATACACCGATGGATGATGCAATGGGCGTAGCCGAGCTTGAATCCACGCTCCCACGGTCTGCCGCTCGTTTCGCTCAGCCTGCGCGCCGGTAGCGGCGCCCGATCAGGGCGTAGCCGGGGAGTCGCCCCAGCGCCTCGGCGAGCGGAGGTCCGGTTGAGCCGTCCCGCATTTCGAGGGCGAGTCGGGGCGCCTCGCCGGGAGCGACGTCGGCTGGGCGGACATCGACGATGGCGAGATCGATGGCGACTCGCCCGGGATCCGGGGCGCCCAATTCGGCGATCAGGGCGGCAGGCTCGTGGCCGGCTTCGTACTCTGCGCGGACCTCCGCCTCGGCACGCCAGCTCGGGCGGCGAAGCAGGATGGAGCGCCAGGCTTCGGCGACATCGGCTGAGATGCGGTGGTCGCCCGGGGCACCGCTTTCGGTCACGGTTACCGCGATGTCCTCGCCCCGCGCCCACCGCGCCGCCTGATGAAGGAGCGCGTATTCGTCGAGGTCGGCATAGGCGCTCAACCGCTCTGACGGCGAACCCTCGCCGAAAATCGCCCGCACGGAGACACCGAAAACCTCCGCCAAATCGAGGTCGATGGCGCGGACCGTCCGGTGGAAGTAGACCTGCTGGTACATGAATCGTCGGGCGGTCAGGAACATCTCGAGGGCGGCCAGCCCCGGTTCGTAGAGGGTCAGGCCGCGGTCCGAGATGAACGAGTACCGCCGCAGTCGCTCCACGTCCACCGGGCCGATCGCCACTCCCGTCAGGTATGCGTCACGCCGGACGTAGTCCAGGTTGTCTACCGTGAACACGCCCGACAGGAGCGGCTGGAGCCAGCGCACCCAGAGCGGCATCGAGGGATCCGCCAGGGCGGGCTTGGCGATCAGGTATGAGACCCAGGCCGGGTCGATCCGCTCTTCGTCCCCGAAGGCGTCGCGCTCCGGGTCAGCCCCAGGCGCCCGACGGAGCCCGCCCAGAAGTTCGCCCAGCTCGTCCTCGATGATCTGCTGCGACAGGTCTTCGTGGGTCAGCCGCTTGCCGGCGGCTCGGCGCGGGTCGGCCGGCGCCTCAAACGCGGCCAGAACGTGATCATCGAAGAAGTGGGCGAACGGCCCGTGGCCGACGTCGTGAAGCAGCCCAGCCATCCGTAGCGTCTCGACCGTCAGCCCTTCCGACGGCACTGGCTTGCCTGCCGCCGCGAGCGCGCCCCGCAGGCTCGGGTAGAGGGAACGGGCCCAGAGCCCGGCCTCGTGCATCACCCCAAGGCCGTGCGTGAAGCGGGAGTGTTCGGCCGTTGGGAAGACCCATCGCGCGCTCTGGAGCTGGCTGATCCGCCGCAGGCGCTGGAGCCAGCCGGTGTCGAGCAGGTCCTCCTCGGCGACATCCTCTTCGGGCAGCCCGGCGGCCCCCGATTCGCCAGGCGTCAGGCGCTTGGTCAGCTCGACGTACCCGTGGATCGGGTCGCTGATCAGGTTGACGGCCCGGAACGGGTGCCGTCCGCTCACGGGATCAGGGCACCCAGACTCGGAGCTCAGCCGACCATGGACCGACGTTGCCGCCTCGGTCACGCGCACGCACCCGGAACCCATGCCAGTGGCCGCCGGGGAGGTTCGACAGCGTCCTCGAGGTCGCCGCCGTGCTCGAGATGACGCCCATCCAGGGCCCTCGATCGATCCGCCGCTGCACCGCGAAATCGCGCAAGCCGGCGGTGTGCCGCTGCAGGACCGGGTCCGTTCCGCGCCAGGTCCAGCGAACATCGTCGCCCGAGACGACCGCCCTGACCATCGCGCCGCGGGCGCCCGTGACGTCGCGAGACTCCGTGAGTACGATCGCCCCATAGGTCGTCCGTGTACCCGACGAGGCCAAGCCCACCCCGAGGTAGTTGAACGAGTGACTCATCAGCATGGCCCAGTGGGATGGGCTTGTGGCCCACAGCTCAAGCAGGTGGTCCACCGTCTCGGCGCCCGCCCCGGCCGAGTAGGCCACGACCTCGGCGAAGCCGAACCACTGGATCGCGCGCTCGTTGAGGCTCGCCTGGAGCGAGCCCGGAACACCGTGGCTGAGCACACCGGCGGCGGCCATCCTCTCGGCCCGCTCGCCGGCCAGAATGGAGAGTCGCGGGTCCGATCGCAGCGGAACCAGCCCCCGGGCGACACGCGCCGCGTTGATCGCGGCCACGATCTGTGCGTTCGGGGTCGGCGCCGTCGCGGCCCCGACTGCAGGAGCCGTGGCCAGCACCAGCGAAATGGCGAGCCCGACCGCCAGCAGCCTCACGCGCCGATGGCCCCATATCGCGTTGCGGCGCGGCGGAGGGTTGCGGCCACGTCATCGCGCAACGACGACGGGGCCAGGACCTCCACGTCGTCGCCCCAGGAAAGGATCCAGAGACGGATCTCGATCGTGCCCGATACGGTGGCCTGCCAGGCCAGCGAGCCGTCCGCTTCGACGGCAACCGTCTGGGTCGGATGCCAGGTCGCCTCGCCGACCCTGGACGCGACTCGCGGCGCGAACCGCAGTCGCACTTCCGCGAGTTCCTGGTCCGCGATGATGTCCCACGCCGCGCGCAGGGAGGTGGTCGTGGCGACCGCATCGGGCGGCTCGAAGGTTCGAGCGGTCAGGGCCGCGGACCGGATCCGCTCGATCTTGAACGTCCGGATGGCTCCCCGCTCCTCGTCAAAGCCCATCAGGTACAGCGCATGGGTCTGGAGTGACGGCTCGATCAGATAGGGTCGAACGGTCGCCCGGCGTGGTGTCGCGCCACCATCGTATTGAGCCGGCTCGTAGTCGATGGTGATGACCCGCCGCTCGGCCCACGCCCGCGTCAGCAGCCGGACGTTCGCGCTGAACCGGTTGTCCCGCGGGGCTTTGGACAGGACGTCGAGGGTTCGCTCAACATGCTCGGCCAGCGCGGGCGGCAGCCCCTGCTCGAGCTTCTCGAACGCCGCGGCGAGGTCCGGGTCGTATTTGTCGGCGTAGCGGACCATCAAGCGGGCGGCCAGGACGACGGCCATCGCTTCGCCCTGGGTGAGCTTGAGTGGCGGCAGGAAGGCCTTCTCCTGGTCGATCCCCCACATCCCGCCGTCGGCCCAGACCGGGACGCCGACCTCCTCATCAATCGCCTTGAGATCACGGTAGACCGTCCGGACGGACATGCCGACGCGCTCGGCGATATCGGCGGTGCGGATCCCCGCCGGGTGGCCCTGCA
Source organism: Chloroflexota bacterium (assembly GCA_031401015.1). GTDB lineage: Bacteria > Chloroflexota > Limnocylindria > Limnocylindrales > CSP1-4 > SPCO01. The sequence continues at coordinate 8,414 of JANNQZ010000267.1, forward strand.
GGATGGACACGAGGCGGGTCATTCGCGCGAGGCGGTCTCGTTTGGTCGCGTACCGGTCATGGCCGTCGTCGATGGACATTCGGTCGGAGGATAGTCGACACGGCCGTGAACCGCCGCAAGTACCAGTCAGGGTGGGACCGCCGGGTCATCGCCTCGACCCGCGGCGGCCCCGAACATTCGAAGTCCGAACTCCCCCGAATACGCCCGGCCGCAGCGGTGCCCTCCCACTGTTGTGGCCCTTGTCGAAGCGGTGCCGAACCTCCTCCCGGCGCCGCTTCGACGTTTCCGGCGGGTGCTTTCCGACGGCGTACCGGGCGGGTGTTTGCGGCGGCCCGCCACGCAGGTACCATCCGCGGGTGCGTCCCTTCATCACGTTCACGACCGATTTCGGTCCCTCCGCGCCGGCGGTCTGCCGCGGCGTCATGTTCCGGTTCTGTCCGGATGCCAACATCATCGACATCTCCCACCAGGTGCCGCGCTACTCGATCCGCGAAGGCGCTGGGACGCTGGCCTTTGCCTTGCCGTACATGCCGGTTGGCATCCACGTCGCCGTGGTCGACCCGGGGGTCGGGACGGAGCGGCTCGCCCTCGGCCTCAAAGTCGGGCGCGGGGACGTTCTGATCGGGCCTGACAATGGACTGCTGATGGCCGCGGCCGATCTTCTTGGCGGGGTCACCGAGGCGCGCTCGCTCGAGAACCCGGCATTGATGCTCGATGTCATCTCGTCGAGCTTTCACGGGCGCGATGTCTTCGCGCCGATCGCGGGCCACCTGGCCGCCGGCGAGCCGTTCGAGTCCGTTGGCCCGACGGTCCCCGTTGAAGCGCTCATGCGACTGCCGCAGGTTCGCCCGACCATTGGGGACGGCGTCCTCGAATCGGTCATCGTCCACGTCCTGATCTACGGCAACCTCACGTTCGCCGGTCGGAGGACCGATCTCGAGGCTGCGATCGGGCCGTTGACGACGGGTCGCCCGCTGAGCCTTGAGTTCCCGGCCCATGGCGGCAGCCCGGCGGTCGCCGAATCCACCATCTGGGCGAGGACGTTTGGCGACGTCCCGGTCGGGGCTTCCCTGCTCTATGCCGATTCCGAGGGCAATCTCGCGCTGGCCGACAACCAGGGCGACACTGCCAGGCGGCTCGGCCTGGCTTTGGATCGGCCGGTGCGGATCCGGCCGGCCTGACTGGCACCGACCGCACGGATGACAGCCGAAGCCACCCTGCTCGACGTTGCGGGTCTGACCTTCCGGTACCGCAGGGCAACCCAACCGGCCATTCGGGACGTCTCGCTGACGGTCACCCCCGGCGAGGTCCTCCTGGTCGCCGGCCCATCCGGCTGCGGCAAGAGCACCCTCATCCGCGCGATCAACGGGCTGATCCCGCATGCGTATCCCGGTGAACTCAGCGGCTCCGTGCACCTCGAGGGACGCTCCACGGGCGACCTCAAGCTGCGCGACATTGCCCTGACCGTCGGAACGGTCCTGCAGGATCCGGCCAAGCAGATCGTCGGGGCCACCGTGGAGGCTGAGCTGGCCTTCGGGCCGGAGAACATGGGAGTCCCGCGCGAGGAGATGCGCGACCTCATCCGGATGGTCACGAGCCAGGCCGGCATCGAACCCCTGCTGGGGCGCGAGACTGCGGCCCTGTCCGGTGGCGAGCGACAGCTGCTGGCGATCGCCGCAATCCTGATGATGCGGCCGCGGCTGTACGTCGTCGACGAGCCGCTGGCCAACCTCGACCCAATGAGCGCGGCGCGCCTCCTGGCGATCCTGCGTGCGCGCGCCGACGCGGGCGACGCTGTGATCATCGTCGAGCATCGGGTCGAGGAAGCGTTGTCGCTTCTGCCGGACCGCGTCCTCTATCTGGACGAAGGCTTGACTCGCTACCTGGGCCCGGTCGCAGGATTCCTCGAAATCGCGGATCCGCGGGCGGTCAAGCTGCCGTTTGACGTGGTGCTGTCACGGGCAAGGGCCGGTGGCGTTGCGCCCGCCCCGGACGGCGGCGTCGATCCGACCGCGACCGGGACGGACGACGGACCTGATCTGCTGGACGCCGGGGCGCCCCCGCCGCGCCTCGAGTTCAGGGGCGTTGACGCCGCGATCGGCGAGCATCCCATCCTCCACGGGGTTGCGGCACGCCTCGGTCGCCGCGAGGTGGTCGCCGTCCTGGGCCCGAATGGGTCCGGCAAGACGACCGCGTTTCGGACCGCGATGCAGCTGCTGCCGATCACGGCGGGCGCGATTCTCGTCGACGGGATCGATGCGAAGGGGCGGGGCACGGCAAGCCTCGCGACCATCTTCGGGTATGTCTTCCAGAGCCCCAGCCAGATGCTCTTTGCCCGGACCGTGCGGGAGGAGCTGGCGTTCGGGCCCACCAATCTGCGGCGTGATCCCGCGACCTTTGACGATCTGATCGCCGATTGCCTGCGACGGACGGCCCTCGACGGCCTCGAAGGAATCCTCGAGCGACCCCCGTTGTCGCTTTCGTTCGGTCAGCAGAAGCGCCTCGCGCTGGCCATCGCCCTGGGGCTCCAGCCGAAGACCCTGATTCTCGACGAACCGTCCGCCGGCCAGGATCACCAGACGGCTGAAGCCTTCATGCGCGAGGTCCTGGCGATCCCCGGGCTCGAGAGCATTTACTTCATTACGCATGACGTAGACCTTGCATTGACGCACGCGGACCGTATCCTGCTGTTCAGGGACGGTCGGATCGTGGCCGACGGACCCCCGATGGAGGTCATCGTGGACGAAGCGCGTTGGCGAGCCTGCAACCTGACGCCCACATCGTTGATGCTGGCGAACACGCGCTGGGGTGGCCGCGACGACCGATTTCTCGATGCCGAGACGCTGGCCCTGCGGATCGCCGCCTCCGGCCAGCAGGCTTCGGCTGGAGCGGAAGGAGGGGCTGGCGTCGACGCTCGTTGATCCAAGCATCGGAGAGGGATTAGGAGAAGGAGGGATTCCATGTCCATGACCATGTCGCGATCCAACCTCTGGGAGGTCACGTCGCGGACCATCGTCTATGCCGCCATCGGCGCGGCGCTGTACGGCATTCTGCTCGTGGCACAGCTGCCCATCCCGGGCAGCACGGTATCGGTCCGACCCGCATTCGCGCTCGTCCCGTTCTTCGGGTACGCGTTCGGACCGGTCGTCGGCTTCTTCACGGGCCTGGTCGGCAACGGGATCGGCGACCAGATCTCGGGCTGGGGCGCCCTGACGTCCTGGAACTGGAGCCTGGCCAATGGCCTCGTCGGCCTGATTACCGGCCTTGCCCCGATGTACATGGCCAAGATGGTGGACGGTGATCTTCGTCAGCGGGCCATCGGTGGGGCCATCGCCG
>JANNQZ010000268.1:0-5797 GCA_031401015.1 Chloroflexota bacterium
GGCACCGGTCCGAACAACGTTCCGGCGTCCGAACGAAAGGTGCCGGCCTGGATCAGCGCAACCCGGACTCCACCGCCGAGGTCCTGCCTCCAGTCGACAGCATCGTTGATCGACATCGGCTTCAGGACGACGCCGACTTCGCGTTGCCTCGCTCAGCGTAGAGTGAATCAACCTCACGCTTGAGCGCTTCGAGATCCTCGAAGCTCTGATAGACGCTCGCGAACCGGATATAGGCGATCTGGTCGATCCCCCGGAGCTGCTCCATCGCGAGCGCGCCGATCCGCGACGAGGGGACCTCCGTGATCCCGCCGGACCGAAGTTCGGCCTCGATCGCATCGGCCGCGCCGTCAGCTGCGCCGTCAGCGACCGGGCGACGGGTCAGCGCCTTGCGCAGGCCAGACACGAGTCGCGATCGATCGAATTCCTGGCGCGTGCCATCGCGCTTGATCACGATCAACCGGGCCGCCTCGACCCGCTCGTATGTCGTGAATCGGAAGGTGCACCCGCCGCATTCGCGACGGCGTCGGATCGTGGCCGAGTCATCGAGATCGCGCGAGTCGACGACCCGGGTCTCCCGCTCGCCGCAGTGCGGGCAGCGCATGGCTCTCCTGGTAGACCGCACCACAAGGGCTAGTGGTGCATCGCCAAGATACCACTAGATGGTGTGGTCCGAAGCTGGCGCTGGTTTCCCGGTTCAGCCTTCTGGTCCCGCCGGCGTCCGGAGGCGTTCATCGATCCGAAGTCGATCGGCGCGAAGGCTCTGCCAAACGATCGCCTCACGGGCGTGGATCAGGTTCAGGTAGCCGCGCTTGATCGACGTCTGTGCCTCGAGATCCCGGTTCCCGCGACGAGCCGATGCCAGCATCGTCGCGCCGTGGTCAACCATGGCAATCGCCCGGCTCGCCCGCTCCAGGGCGACGACGAGTTCGTCGCGGATCTGGCGCGTTCGGCGGGGCCCCTTGAGCGAACGTGCCTCCTCGGTGTAGCGCTCCAGCGTTTCGGTCGTATCGAGCACGGCCTGTCCAATCAACTCGGGACCCGCCTGGTGATGGCGGACCTGGTCGATCTGAGCAGCGGCGACCCCGAGCGTCTGGTCGGCGCGCCCGGCCAGATCCCTGAGGGCGGTCTGGAACTGGCGGATCTCGCGCGTCTGCGCCGCGATCCGGGCGGTCCCGCGGAACACGACCGTCAGACCGGCAGCCAGGGCGATGAAGCCCATGATCGGCAGGAGCAGGAGGGCCAGTTCCACTGGTTTGTTGGCGGTCGGGTCAGCTCGGCGGCGCGCTTGGGCGCGCTCGCAACTGCTCGAGGAGCGCCCCGCCGACCTCGAACAGGTCGCCGACGACGAGGAGATCAGCGAATTCGGCGATCGGTGCGTCGGGGTCGCGATTGACGGCCACGATTGTCCCGGCGGCCTGCATGCCGACCTTGTGCTGAATCGCTCCGCTGATCCCCAGGGCCAGGTACAGCTCCGGCCTGACGATCTTGCCGGTCTGCCCGATCTGCTGGCTGTAATTGATCCAGCCGGAGTCGACCGCCGCCCGGGAAGCGCCGACGGCGCCGCCGAGCACGCCAGCCAGTTCACCGACGAGGTGGAAGCCGTCCGGCCCACCGACGCCGCGACCGCCCGACACGATGATCCGGGCCTCCTCGATCGCGGCGGCGGGGCCGGCTTCGCTGACCCGCTCGACCACCTTGACCGGACGCAGCGGCTCATCACTGACGGGTTCACGGGTCTCCACGGTGCCCGCTGAAGCGGCGGGCGCGGCGGTCACCACGCTCGGACGCACGGTCACGATCCCGCCACCTCCGGTAAAACCCGATGTCGTCTGGAGCTTGCCGCCAAAGGCACTCATTTCGACGACCACGCCGGCTTGACCCCACGCGACGGACGTGGCGTTTGTCAGAACGCCGAGCCCGCAGAGCGCCGATACGAACCCCGCGAGGTCTCGACCATCGGCACTCGCACCCATGAGGGTCAGCTCTGGCGCTTCGGTTTCGCCCGATTCAAGCAATCCGGCGATCACGGCGGCGGCGATCGTGGACCAGGTGTGGTCGCCGGCGCGTGGATCGGTGATGGACAGGACGCGGGGAACGTACTCGGCAAGCTCCGCGGCGGCCGCGGCCGGTTCCGCGGCGACCACGATCCCGGTGACCGTCCTGCCCGCGCTGGCCCCGAGTTCACGGGCGAGCGTGGCGACCTCGGTGCTGAGCTTGGCCAGTCGCCCGTCCGTCCCCGGCTCACCGACCACCCAGATCGCGCCCATCAGATGATCCGCCGTTGGGTGAGCAACTCGATGATCCTGGCGGCGCCCTCCTGAGCGGTACCCCTGACCACCTCGGTGGCACCACGCCGCGGGGGGACCGTGCTGCCCAGCACCTGCGTCGTGGCGACGCCACCGCCGACGGACGATGGATCAAGGCCGATGTCACCGAGCGACCGTGTGACGATTTCCTTGGACCGGGCGCCCATGATCCCCTTGAGCGAGGGGTAACGTGGCTCGCCGAGGGCCTGGGTGCAGGAGATGACCGCCGGCATCGGTGCCTCGAGGAGGTCGTAGCCGGTGGCGCTGATCCGTCGCACGCGCACGGATCCGGCGGGCTCGTCGGGTTCGATCCGGGTGGCGTAGGACAGCAATGGCAGCCCGAGATGCGCGGCCACGGCGGCAGGAATGGTCCCGCCTACGCCATCGGAGGTGTCGACACCGGCGAGCACGAGATCGAATGCCATCGCGCCCAGGGCAGCGGCCAGGACCCGGGCGGTCGACACGGCGCATGAGCCGGCGAGCGCGGGATCGGTAACGTGAACGCCACGCGCCGCCCCCATGGCCAAGGCCTTGCGCATGGTTTCGGGTGCTGAGCCCGGGGCCATCGACAGCAACGTCACCGAGCTTCCCTCGGGTCCCGCGGCGGTCAGTTTCAGTGCCGCCTCGAGCGCGTACTCATCATTGCCATTGACGACGGCCGGGACCGCAGCGCGATCAAGGCGGCCGTCAGGCCCAAGGCGCTCCCCACCCGAAGCCGGGTCCGGAACGGGTTTGACGAGGACGACGATGTGCACGTGGTCGAGTCTCCTCCCGGCGGTCAGCCGCGCTTCGGCCCGTCAGCCGTCCCTACCGAGCAGCGCCCGAGCGATCACGAGCCGCTGGATCTGTTGGGTCCCCTCGTAGATCTGGGTGATCTTGGCGTCGCGCATCATGCGCTCGACCGGGAAATCGTCGATATAGCCGTACCCACCCAGGACCTGGACCGCATCGGTCGTGACCTGCATGGCTGTGTCTCCGGCCACGAGTTTACACATCGCCGCCCAACGACTTGCCTCGGGGGCGCCCGCCTCGATTTCTACGCACGCCTTGTACAGGAGTTGGCGCGCCGCTTCGGTCCTCGCGTCCATGTCTGCGAGCATCGCCCCGACCATCTGGAAGTCACCAACCCGCTGGCCGAACTGCCGGCGCTGGCGGGCGTAGGCGATCGCCACATCGAGCGCACCCTGCGCGATCCCGACGGCCTGCGCCGCAATGCCCGGCCGGCTGCGATCGAACGTGCGCATGGCGATCCCGAACCCGTCGCCCTCCTCGCCGATCCGGTTGGCTGCGGGTACACGCACAGCGTCGAACGCAAGCTCGGCGGTCGGGCTTCCGCGCAAACCCATCTTGTGCTCCAGGCGGTCGACCGAAAAGCCGGCCGCCGGGACCTCCACGATGAAACACGACAGTCGACGGTGGCGCGGAGCCGCCGGATCGGTCACCGCGAATATGGTGATCAGGTCCGCAACCGATCCGTGCGTGATGAAGCGCTTCGATCCGGTGATGACGTAGTCGTCGCCGTCGCGGGCGGCCATGGTGCGGGCGGCAGCAGCATCGGAGCCCGCCTCCGCCTCCGTCAGGGCAAACGCGATCAACCATTCACCGCTCGCCAGCCGGGGGATCCAGCGCGCCTGCTGTTCTGGACTCCCTGCGAGCAGGAGTGGCAGCGAACTCAGGGCCTGACCGGCAAGAATGAGTCCGGTGGTGGCACATGCCCGGCTCAACTGCTCGACCGCCAGGCAGACGCTGAGGAGGTCGCCCCCAACGCCGCCAAGTTCCACCGGGAATGGGAGCGCCAGGATGTCTTGTTTGGCCAGGAGCTCGCGGAGGTCGTTCGGAAACTCGGCGGTCCGGTCGATCTCGGCGGCGCGCGGGGCCACGCGTGCGTCGGCGATCACGCGCACGGTCTCGCGCAACAGCTCCTGCTCTGGCGTCAACCGGTACGGGCTGGGGGACGTGTTGGTCTCGGTCACTGTGCCCGATCGTAGCACCGAGGGTACTACCGCGAATCACCCCTTCTCAGGCGGGCACACCCGGCGTAGGCTGGCGCCGGTTGGGAACCCAGGTCCGGGCCCGTGGACCCAGCGGAGGAGGCATCGGCGTGGACCAGACACAGCAGCTTCTGGCGATGACGCTGGCAGCGGCGGTTGGCATGCTCGCCACGCTCGCGATCCTTCGGAGGCAGCGCCGTGCAAAGGAACCGTCGCGCGAATCGCGTTTCGCCGCCTCAACGGAAGGTGAGAAGCGCTGCGACAAGTGCGGGATGGGGAGCCTGTGGACGGACGATCGCTGCATCAGCTGTGGGGCCAGGTTTCCGGGTTGAGACTCGTGCGACTTCTCATTGTGAGCGGTGCTGAGTTCCCGGATGGGACGGGCGGGGGTTGACGGTCGTCCCAGGTGATCCCCGCGACTACCAGTCGACAGCAGGACGCCATGGCGCCTGCCGGGACCCCTCGGCGCACCCCGGACCCCCTCGGCGCCTGATCGTGACTGGCAGGCACCAAATCGCGACGACGCGCCTCGGGCGGAGGCGCTCAGTTCATAGCGTCGACTGCCAGGCGCGCGCGCTCCGGATCGCGGGCTGCCAGCCTGAGAGCAGTCCCTTCAGCCATGTCCCTGGCCGACCACCGGCAGCCGGCGATCGGCGGGCGCCTCCGCGATTCGACCCGCCAGAATCTCACTGATGTCCATGGTCTTGACCGCCTGACCCCCGTCCGACGCAGCCAGTCCGTCACTCATCATGACCATGCAGAACGGGCAGGATGTGGCCAGCGTGGTTGCGCCCGTGTCGAGCACCTGTCGGGCGCGCTCGGCATTGATCCGCGTGCCCCTCGTCTCCTCCATCCACATGCGCCCGCCACCGGCCCCACAGCAGAATGTGGTCTTTCCAGAGCGCTCCATTTCGGTGATGGTGACACCGGCCGCTCCAAGGACCGAGCGCGGGGCGGCAACCACGTTGTTGTAGCGGGCCAGGTAGCACGAGTCGTGGACCGTCACGGACCCTGGCCGATGGTCGCCGGTCGTCGACGTCGCGTCCTCTGGCAGGGTTGCCAGCCGCCCGGATGCCACCAATCCCGCGAGGTACGTGCTGTGGTGGACGACCTTGAACTGGCCGCCAAGCTGGCCGTACTCGTTGCCGAGCGAATTGAAGCAGTGTGGGCAGGCGGTCACGATGGTCCGTTCGCCCATGCCATAGCGGTTGAGTGTCTCGATGTTGCCGGCCGCAAGGATCTGGAAGACGTAGTCGTTACCCATTCGACGCGCCGGATCCCCGGTGCAGGATTCCTCCTGGCCAAGGATCGCGAAGTGGACCCCCGCCGCGTGGAGGCAGGTCGCCACGGCGCGTGCGACCTTCTGGTTGCGGGTGTCGAATGCGGCCGCGCAGCCGACCCAGTAGAGGACCTCCAGCGCATCCAGATCACCCGCCGACTGCACGGCTGCCACGGTCCGCACCTGGAACGGCAGCGGCTTCGTCCAGTCCAGGCGCGCCG
>JANNQZ010000269.1:0-7582 GCA_031401015.1 Chloroflexota bacterium
CGAGTGACGGTCTGAGCCAGGTCGATGATATGAATCCCGTTGCGCTCCGCGAAGATGAACGGACGCATCTTGGGGTTCCAGCGGCGAGTCTGGTGACCGAAGTGGACTCCGGCTTCCAGCAGCTGCCGCATTGAGACGGACGGCACGGTGAGCGACCTCCTGTTCGGTTTGTTCCTCCGCAAACCTCGTCGCCGGGAGCCGGTCCCCTTGGGGCTGTCGGCACCGTCCCGGTCGGAACGGTCTGCGTGTGAGCTCCACGCACAGGGCGTGGGCGGTTGATCTGGCGGCTCGGGTGGACCCGGACCGGGCGGGAGTGTAGCACGGCCCGACACCGCGCCCGCCAAGCACGGGCTCGGGTGCCGTGGCGCAAGGAAGGGGATACGGTGGCCGTTCCTACTCAAGCCCGAGCACGGCTTCGAGCCGGTCGATCAACGGAATCTGGGCGGCCTTGATCTGCAGGCGCGCCTCGGTGAGATCGAACCACGCCACCCGGTCGATCTCCGGGATTGTCACGATGGTGCCGGATCCAGGTGGCCATTCGATCTCGGTGGTGTTCGAGTGCGCTTCCCCCGGCCGGGCGTCGCCTTCGATCGCCCAGGCGTGGACGACCTTGCCGCCTTTCTGAACAATCGAACCCAGTTCGATCAGCGCGACATTCGGCAGCTCGAAACCGGTTTCCTCCCCGAACTCGCGCAGCGCGGCGTCGACAATCGGCTCATCCGGGTCCGGCTCACCCTTGGGGATGGTCCAATGGCCGGCATCGCGCCGTGCGAACCAGGGGCCACCCGGATGCGCGAGCAGAACCTCCAGCCTCGCCCCGGGAGCGACGCGACGGTAGAGCAGGACACCGCCGCTGACCCTGGGGACTGCCATGCCCCCGATAGTAGGCAACCTGGCCCGAGACGGTGCGGCTGGATGCGCCCGGCACGGGGCCGATCACATCCCGTGGCGATGATGGCGGAGCCGGTCGCCGGGCTCGACGACGACAAGATCGAAACGCAACGGCAGGAACGGCAACACGGATCCGTCGGGCAGCGCGCCTAGCTCCAGGAGGCCGTAGGCTGCGGCCCGCACGCGGATCCGCTTCCGGGCATCGACGGTTTCCTCAGGCAGGCCGAAGGCGCGATTCGAGCGCATCCGCACCTCAACGGCCACCAGCATTCGGGGTGGGCCGGGATCAACGGCAACCAGGTCCAGTTCGTATCGCCCGACGCGCACGTTCCGGCCCAGGATTGACCAGCCAGCGGCCACCAGGCGATCGGCGACGGCCGCTTCGGCAGCATCGCCCGAGCGCTGGGCATCAGTGCGCATGGACAGATCCTGGCGGCGCCCGTTCGACTGGCACTTATCACCGATCCACCAGACGCTTCGCCTGGGACGGTGGTGGCTGGCTGACGGTCGTGATGGCTAGCTGGCGGCCGCCTCGACAAATCCCAACCCGGATTTGTGCCCGGGCTCCGGTTCGAACCCCTGGATCGGCGAATCTGGACGGTCCAGGATCTCGCGCTCGAACTCGAACACTGCGAGCCCTTCCTCGAACAAGTCCAGCGAACCCTGATCGCCGGCGAGTGTTCGCTGCAGCGCCAGGAAGGATCGACGATGAAACGCCGTCAGCCCGAGGCGACGGATGGCGCGCCGGTGTTCGAGCGTGGCGTAGCCCTGGTTGCGCTCCCAACCGTAACCCGGGTGACGGGCGGCCAACCTGGCCATCATTCTGTCGCGGACCACCTTGGCCACGATCGAGGCGCACGCGATCGAATAGACCCGCGCGTCACCGTCAACGACGTTCGAATAGGGTCCGACCTGGGCCTCGAACCCGGCGATCCGGTTGCCGTCCACGAGGACGTGCTCGTGGACGCCCACCCGGGCGATGGCGCGGCGCATCGCGAGATGCGTGGCATGGTAGATGTTGAGTTGGTCGATTTCACGAACGGACGCGGCTCCAACCCCGATCGCGACGGCGCGCGCCCGGATCCGCGGGTCAAGCCGTTCGCGCTGGGCGGCCGACAACGTCTTGGAATCACGAACGCCCGGGATCCGGTGGCAGTTTGGCCGCATGATCACCGCCGCCGCGACCACGGCGCCACAGGTCGGTGCGACGCCGACCTCATCCACTCCAACGACGCGCACAAGGCCCTGGCGCCACAGTCGACGCTCGTAGACAAGGGTCGGTACGATAGGCGCCATTGCCGGATCAGGGTAACGGACTTGATCGTCGTCGCTCCGACGACCGCGGGTTCAGCTGCGAGTGCGGCGCTCGCGCAGCGTGGCGGCCTTGCCGACTCGATCGCGCAGGAAGTAGAGCTGCGCTCGACGGGCGACGCCGTGGCGCACGACCTCGATCTTCTCGATCCGTGGACTGTTCACCTTGAAGGTCCGCTCCACGCCGACACCGGACGCGATCCGCCGGACCGTGATGGACCGGGTGATCCCGCCGCCCCGAAGGCGCATCACCGTGCCCTCGAATACCTGGATTCGTTCACGGGTGCCCTCGATGACCTTCGCGGACACCTTGACCGTGTCCCCGCTCGCAAGCTCGGGCAGGTCCGTTCGGAGCTGGTTCTGGACGATCTCGTCGAGCACGTTCACGCGGTGGTTCCTGACTCGGCTGGGCAGCCATTGACTGCGGGCGGATGACGCTGGGGCCGGATGACGCGCGAGCGCGCCGGGGTGTCGGCGGCGGAGTATAGCACGCGCTCAGGCGCCGTCAGGATCGCCCAGCAGGTCCGGTCGGCGCGACCGGGTTCGCTCCAGCGACTGCTCGTGGCGCCACCGGGCGACCGCCCCGTGATCACCCGAGCTGAGCACGGCAGGCACGTTCATGCCCTGGAAGACCGGTGGCCGGGTGTACTGCGGGTACTCAAGCAAACCCGCAGTGAATGATTCCTCGGCCGTCGAAGCATCCTCGATCGCGCCAGGCAGGAGGCGAATCGTCGCATCGATCAGCACGAGCGCGGCGAGCTCCCCGCCGGTCAGGACATAGTCGCCGATGGACAACTCGAGGTCGACCAGCGAGCGGATCCGCTCGTCGACACCTTCGTACCGCGGGCATACCAGGATCAGGTGGGACCGACGGGCCAGATCCGCGGCGATGGCCTGCCTGAAGACCCGGCCGACGGGATCGAGCAAGATCGCCGTCGATCCCGGCCGGCGCAAGGTATCGAGCGCGGCCGCGACCGGCTCCGGCCGCAGGATCATGCCGGCCCCTCCGCCATACGGCGCGTCGTCGACCGATCGATGCCGCCCGATCCCCCATTCGCGCAGGTCATGGACCCGGACCGTGGCCAGACCCTGCGCCTGGATCCGCGCAGGGATGCTATCCGACAGCGGGCCCGCGATCATGGCGGGGAACAGGGTCAGGATGTCGACTTCGAGCGTCACACGCCGGGGCCTCCAGTGTCGGCCGACAAGCCGGGTGATGCCGTCAGGCCCGGTTCGGTCGTCAGGCCCGGTTCGGCCGGTTCCGCCGCCCCCGGCGAGGACGTCGGCGCGAGGCCACGCGGGCGTCGACGCGGGGCCCTGGGTCGTGGCTCGCCCGGATCCCGGGTTCGCGCGGGACGGAGATCCAGCGACTCAGCGTCCACCACGATCTCGCCCCGACGCGGTGCGAAGATCCGGATGAAGGCCCGAACGGCCGGCAGATCAAAGCTGCCCACCGGTCCGCCACCGACCACGAACACCTCGGTTTCGCCGACCCGGTAGATGTTCTGGACCGTTCCGAGTTCGATGCCGTCAACACCGCGGACGGGCGTCCCGATCACCTCGTGCCAGTAGTAGGAACCCCGTGTCAGATCCTCCTCGCGCTGCACGATCGCCTCGAGATAGGCATTCCGGAGCGTGTCGGCGGCATCACGCGTCGTCACCTCCCGGAACTGCACCCGCCAGCCCGGGCCATCAACGATCTCCTCGGCGCCCGCGACCGTGAGCGGCGCCAGGCCACCCTCGCGGTAGAGGGTGGCACCGGGCACGAACCGCGCCTCGGGGCGGTCGGTCAGGATTTCCACCCTGACCGCACCGCGGAGCCCGTGGACGCCCCGGACGAGGGCGACCACCAGCCGTTCGTCGCTCAGAGGATTTCGAGCTGGACCAGCTCGCCGTCGCGCGCAGCGGTCACCTTGAGCAGGGTCCGCAGCGCCTTGGCGACGCTGCCATTGCGTCCGATAACCTTGCCCATGTCGTCCTCGGCGACATGGAGCTCGATCACGGTGGTGCCGTCCTCGTCGATGACGTCGACGGTGACGGCCGCAGGGTCATCCACCAGCGCCTTGGCGACATATTCGACCAGGTCCTTGGCTGCCATCTGGGCGCCTACTTCGCTGCGGGCACGATGCCCGCCTTGCGGAAGAGTCGAAGGACGGTGTCCGACGGCTGCGCGCCGTTGGCCATCCAGGCCTTCGCCTTGTCCGCGTCGACCTGGAACTCGACTGGATCCGTCCGGGGGTTGTAATGGCCGAGCGTCTCGATCGATCGGCCATCGCGGGCACTGCGGCCGTCCGCCACGACGACCCGATAGGTTGGCTGCTTGGTGGCGCCGACGCGCGTGAGCCGGATTCGAACTGCCATGGGCTGCTGGTTCCTCCTCTACTTGACCGTGACGATGAGTGTTGAACGATTCAGGTCGCCCTCGATTGAGGTCGATCCGGCCATCGCGTCAAAAGGAACGAGGAAGGGTTTGATCTCCTCCTCGTAGGTGGCCAGGGCCGAGGGGTCGGAGCTCGCGATGGCGGACTCGATCAAATCGCGGATCGAGCTGATGTCCACGAACGCGTAGCCATTCCCATCTCCGAGCCGAGTTGCGAGGGCCATATAGCGCTCGTTGGCGGCGATCGACGTTGCGGGGGTCGTGTCGAGGACGCTCCTGACGAATGACGGCGAGGAGCCCAGAACGACAACCTGGTCCGTGATCGCATACGCCAGCTCGACCCGCCCGGTAGGCAGCTCTGCCCCGATCATGTCCGGCGACAAGCCCGCCATACCGGCGAGGTCCCCGAGATCGCTGAGGTTGCCGAGGTCGATAATCGTGATCATCGTACCCGCGTACGCTTCGTCCCGGACAGTGATACCGACGGTCGAACCGCCGAGCGCGACCAGGTTCCGCAGGCTCGTGAAAAGCCGCTCCGCCGCCGCTCGATCCGTCGGGACGATGATCAGGCCACCCTCGACCGTCGCCTCCGAGCGAGTCACGGTGATCCCGAAGTCGCCGATCCAGCCGATCGCCGATTCGGTCCCGCCCAGGAGGCCGACCGCCTGGTCGATCATCTCGATCGCGGGCGCCATGGCTGGGTCCGAGCGGTAGGCGTCGATGGTCTGGAGAATCGCCCGCCCGTAGTCGTGGCTGATCGACAGGACGACTGCGTTGCCCGGAACGTGGTCGGCCAGGGCGGAGGAGCGGTTGGCAGTCGGCTCAGGCCCGGACGCGGGCTTCGGCGCGACCGTCGCCATCACCAGCGCGTCACCCTCCACCCGCAGGGCGAAGACGGCCCAATCCGGAACGAGTCCCAGGATCGCCTCGCTGGGGAGGCCGTCGGCCACCCCTGAGCCGGCGAGCCCGGTCGAGAACTCCATCAACGGCCGTAGCGCCAGGTAGACGAACCCGATGTGATCCTTGTCATTGGCGGCGAGCGCGGCTTTCATCTCCGGCGTCGACGCAAAGCCGCTGGCGCCCTTCGTGTCGATCGCCGCCTTGACGGAGGCCACATCGCCCGCGACAGCGACCTTGCCATCGAGGAGCGCATACGCCCCCTGCTGCCCGCCGTCGGCCGCAACCAGGGTCAGGGTTGCACCGCCATACAACTCGGTGGTGGCCGTCCCGCCGCCAGCCGCGATCACCGAGTCGAGCCAGGCTTTCGCGGCTGCCTCGTCCTCGATCGAAAGCAGGAGCAGTGCCCGAGCGCCGTCCATGGCCGCCTCGTCCCGCGCCGAAAGCTGGCTCGGGTCGGGTAGGGCGCCGACGCTGAAGGCCAGCTCCCCGCCAAACCAGGGCTTGATGTTCGCGCTCCAGGTCTGTTCACCTTCGGTCATTGCGCCGATCACCCGGTCGAATACCTCGTCGAGCTTGGTGTCCAGGGTGGACTGGTCGGCGAAACCCGGGAACCTGGAGAGGAACTGGCCAAGGTTGGCGCGCTGGTCGCCGGGCAGGTCCAGCCGAACCTCGCCGTACATGAGCGAATCGGCCGGTACGTAGCCGAGCACCGTGGCATTGGCGGCCTGGCCCGTGAACAGGCCGAGCGTCAGCCCGGTAGCGGCGACGACGACCGCGACAAACCCGAGCGCGATGGCCCAGCGACGACGACCGCCTCGCCCGGTGGGATCCGGCGGCAGGACAGAGGCCGCTGGCGCCGCCTCGGTGGCCGGCTCAAAGGTCTCGCCCGCGGGTTCGCTGGTCCGGTTCAGATCGTCGGTCATGGCGTTCCCCTCTGCTGGCTCAGCGCCGGCCCGTCAGTGCCCCGAAGGCGGCTCGTTTGCCGCCGCCGGACAATTGCTTCATCAGTTTCTGCATTTCGCCGAACTGCTTGACCAGGCGATTCACATCCGGCAGGTTCGTGCCCGACCCGGCGGCAATTCGCCGACGACGCGAGGCGTTCAGCACGTTTGGGTCCCTTCGCTCCGCTTTGGTCATGGCCCGGATGATCGCCTCGGTGCGCTTCAGGTCGCCTCGGTCCACGGCCGCCTGCGCCTCGCCGGCGAGATTGCCAAGTCCGGGGATCATCGACATCACCTGACCCAATGGTCCCATCTTCTGCATCTGCTGCATCGATTCGAGCATGTCATCAAGGGTGAATGACGCCTTGCGGAGCTTTTCCTCCAGCCTGGCGGCCTGTCCCTGATCGACGACTTCCTGGGCGCGCTCGACGAGCGTGAGGATGTCGCCCATGCCCAGGATCCGGCCGGCCAGTCGGTCGGGATGGAAGAGTTCGAGACCGTCCGTCTTCTCGCCGGTGCCGAGGAACTTGACCGGAACACCGGTGACTGCCGAGATCGACAGTGCCGCACCGCCGCGCGCATCGCCGTCGATCTTGGTCAGGATCAGCCCGCTGACCGGGACCGCCGCGGCGAACGCCTGGGCGACCGAGACCGCCTCCTGGCCGGTCATCGCGTCGACGACCAGCAGCGTCTCGACCGGCTTGACCGCCGCGTTGACCGCAGCAAGCTCGGCCATCAGCGCTTCGTCGATCGACAAGCGGCCGGCGGTATCGAGGATCACCACGTCACGGACCTGGCGCCGGGCCGCCGCAACGCCGCCCCGGGCGATGTCGACCACAGACGTTCCAGCCGGTGCGCGGTAGACCGGGATGGTGAGGCTCTTGCCGAGCGTTTCGAGCTGGTCGGCGGCGGCCGGGCGATACGGGTCTGCGGCCACGAGCAACGGCCGCCGGCCAAGCTTGACCACGTGCCGCGCAAGCTTGGCGGACGAAGTGGTCTTGCCGGAACCCTGGAGGCCGACGAGCATGACGATAGCCGGGTTGCCGCTCAAGTGGAAGGTCCGGTCGCCCGCGGAAAGGAGCTGCACTAGCTCGTCATTGACGATCTTGACGACCTGTTGGCCGGCGGACAGGCTGGCCAGGATCTCCGCTCCGATCGC
>JANNQZ010000270.1:0-1881 GCA_031401015.1 Chloroflexota bacterium
CGTGGCGGCCTGGGCCTCAGCCCGAGCCGTGGCGGCCTGGGCCTCAGCCCGAGCCGTGGCGGCCCGCGGTCCCGGAACGTGCCCGGCGGCCGTTCGACGCAGCACCCCACGACGGTCGAGTTCAGCGAGGATGGCCATCACGAACTTGCGGCTCGTCCCCGTCGCGTCACGCAGCGCCGCCGGGGTCAGGGGCGCCCGGCCGGCCAGGTCGAGCGCGACCTGCTCGATCGTTCGGTAGGTCGACGCTTCGTAGGCGAGGTCCGGCTCGAGTACCACGATCCGGCCAGTACGCTCGAGCTCGCCGACGCCGGACGGCGGGCAGCCGGACATTCGAGCGGCAACGGCCAGTGGCGGAGGCGCGGCCGTCGAGAGCGCGCGTTCCAGGCGATTCATGGCTTGAACGAGGTACGGGTCAGCTGATTCGGGGGCGGCAGCTTGGGCGCCGGGCGCCCGCAGCCACTCGGCGTCGCGTACGAACCGGCCGTCGAGGATGAACCGCTCGACGAGCGCCGTTGCCGCAGCGGCCGCCAGGTCGCGCCGGATGGTGACCAGGCGCCGGAGCACGGTCCCGGCCTGGGCCCTTGCCGCAGCCAGCTCGAGGGGCGGTGGCGCGTCATTGCCCGAAGACCGGCCGGCACCCGGCACAACGATCGCGCCAAGGACGGTTGCGATGACATCGTCGGCGAACGCGAACGCGCCGTCGGGACCGGCCAGCAAGCCATGGAGGTCGAGCCGCGCGACCTCGGCGGCGACGGGGGTGCCGCCAGAACCGGGTCGTTCGATGGCCTCGGCAAGGGCCTGAATGCGATCCTTGGACTGCCTCCCGCGCGAGGCCCCGCGAGGCGGGGACGTGTCGAGGACGATGCCGCCAACCGCCGAATCCGGGCCCGCCGACCGGCGCAAGATAAACCGATCGCCAGGGGCGGCGGCGATGGGTTCGCTCAGTCGAAGGGTGGCCGCGACCATCCCGTTCGGCAGGTCAACCGCGTCGCGCCCGGACCGCCCCACGGCGCCATCGGTGGACGCCGTGCCCAGGTGGACGCGCACGCGCGCTCGATCAGCGATGGGCCGGCCGAGTTCGACCAGAAGCCTGTCCGTCGCCACGACGGCTGGATCGTCCGTCAGGACAATGCCTCGATGGAGCGCTGTCACCTTCGCGCCGGCCAGGTTGACCGCCGTGCGGCCGGGCCCCGCCTCCTCGACCGCGGCGCCGTGCACCTGGACTTCGCGGGCCCTGACGCTGTCGCCGCCCGGGATCATTCGGAGCATCGCATTGCGCGCGAGCGGGCCGCCTGTCAGCGTGCCGGTGACGACCACGCCCCGCCCCCTGACACTGAACACTCGATCGATTGGCAGGCGCGAGCGAGCCGAGCTGGTCGCCGATGGGACTCGGGCCGCCTGGACCCGCCGACCAAGGTTCGCCAGCTCGCCGCGCAGCGCATCGATGCCGCCGCCATCGACCGACGACACGGGAATGACCGGTGAGCCCGCCAAGGTCGTAGCGGCGAGGAGACGATTCGTAGCCTCCCGGACCTTCGCGACGCGCGCCGCATCGACGAGATCCACCTTGGTGATCACCGCGATCCCGGAGCGCAGGCCCAGGGCGTTCAGCAGCTCGATATGTTCGATGGTCTGGGCGCGCGGCCCGTCGTCGGCCGCCACGACGAGCATGACAGCGTCGATCTCGCCCGCCCCGACCAGCATATTGCCGACGAGCTTGTCGTGGCCGGGCACATCGACGAAGTCGAGCTCGGTCCCGTCGGGCAGGGCGAGATGCGCGTACCCGACATCGATCGTCATCCCTCGCCGACGCTCCTCCGGCAGGCGATCGGCGTCGATCCCGGTCAGCGCGAGAAGGAGCGCGGTCTTGCCGTGATCGAT
>JANNQZ010000271.1:0-6618 GCA_031401015.1 Chloroflexota bacterium
GGGTCGTGCCGCAGCGGGGGTCGTGCCGCAGCGGGGTCGTGCGGCAGCGGGCCTCCCATCCGCGCCCGGCCTCCGCGACGACGCACTACACTGGCGGCGTGAGCGACATCACCGAAACGATCGTCGCGCGCCGTCTCCCCACGTTGACCGAGACCCGGCTGCGGGTCCTGAGCCGACGACAACCGGTGACGGTCCTGCCCGGAACCTCGCTTGGGGATTGCGTGCGAGCCATCCAGCGCACCGGGACCGGCGATTCGGTCTTCGTCTGCGAACCGGGCGGACGCCTGACCGGGGTCCTGACCGAGCGCGACATCTTCGCTCGACTTGTCGGGGGGCGGGTGGACCTGGCCCAGCCGGTCGAGGCCCTGATGACCACCGATCCGCATACCCTCGACCTCGACGACACCATCCGCGACGCCATCGTCCTCATGCAGACCGGGCGCTACCGAAACGTGCCCATGGTCAATGCGGCGGGTCACCTGGTCGGCGTCGTCCGCCAATCGGACATCATCAAGTACCTGGCCGAGTCGTTCCCGGAGGAGTTGCTCAACCTCCCACCGCGGCCACATCAGCGCATGAAGGCACCGGAGGGCGGATGACCACGACCACGGAGCCCGAGCTCGGCCCCGACATCAAGGAACTCGAGCGGGTCACCATCCGGTTCGCCGGCGACTCGGGCGATGGGATGCAGTTGACCGGGACGCAGTTCACCCGGACGGCGGCGGTGTTTGGCAACGACATCAGCACGTTGCCCGACTTCCCGGCCGAGATTCGCGCACCAGCCGGGTCTCTGCCGGGGGTCTCCGGCTTCCAGATCAGCTTCTCATCCTCGGACATTCACACCCCGGGGGACGAGCCGGACGTGCTGGTCGCGATGAACCCGGCGGCGCTCAAGACCAACGTCGGTGACCTGCCGGCCGGCGCTGCCTTGATCGTCAACAGCGATGCGTTCAGCCAGGCCAATCTGAACAAGGCCGCGTATGCCAGCAATCCGCTGACGGATGGTTCGCTCAAGGCCTACACGGTCTTCGAGATCCCGATCTCCACCCTCAACGCGCGCTCGCTTGAGGGGCTGGACATGACCAGCAAGCAGATGGACCTGACCAAGAATTTCTTCGCCCTGGGGCTCATGTTCTGGCTGTATGAACGGAGCATGGACCCGACGATCCACTGGGTTGACGCGAAGTTCTCGGCCCGTCCGGTGGTCGCCGAGGCGAACAAGCGCGCCTTGAAGGCCGGCTACGCGTTTGGCGAAACGACCGAGGCCTTCCATACCCACTACCGGGTCAAGGCGGCGAAGCTGCCTCCGGGAACCTATCGCAACATCACCGGCAACGAGGCTGCGGCCCTGGGCTTCCTGGCCGCATCCAGGCTTGCCGACCGGCAATTGTTCTACGGCAGCTACCCGATCACACCGGCGTCGGACATCCTCCATCAGTTGTCGGGCTACAAGGCATTCGGGGTGAAGACCTTCCAGGCCGAGGATGAGATCGCCGCGATCGGCTCGGCGATCGGTGCCTCGTATGGAGGCGCGCTCGCCCTGACCGCCTCGTCCGGGCCCGGGATCGCACTCAAGACAGAGGCGATGGGCCTGGCGGTGATGGTCGAGCTGCCGCTCGTTGTCATCGATGTCCAGCGCGCCGGGCCGTCCACCGGTATGCCCACCAAGAACGAGCAGGCGGATTTGCTCCAGGTGATGTTCGGGCGCAATTCGGATTCACCCTTGCCGGTGGTGGCCCCGGCGACCCCGGGCGAGTGCTTCGATCTGGCGATCGAGGCCTGCCGGCTGGCGCTCAAGTACATGACCCCGGTCGTCTACCTGTCGGACGCCTTCCTGGCGACCGGCTCCGAGCCCTGGAAGGTGCCGTCCGTGGCGGACCTCCCGAATATCGCGGTCGCCAACGCCACGGATCCGGCCACGTACAGGCCGTACCAGCGCGATCCGGGGACGCTGGCGCGGCCGTGGGCCGTCCCTGGCACGCCGGGCCTCGAGCATCGAATCGGTGGCCTCGAGAAGGCCGACATCACCGGCAACGTCAGCTACGACCCGGACAACCACCACCGGATGCAGACGCTGCGGGCGGCCAAGGTCGCCGGGATCGCCAACGACATCCCGCCCCTCGACGTCTACGGCCCGACCAGTGGCGACCTCCTGATCCTGGGTTGGGGGTCGACCTATGGCGCGATCCGCTCGGCGGTGGAGCGCCTCACCGCGGACGGGCGCTCCGTGGCCCATGCGCAGCTGCGCCACCTGAACCCATTCCCCGCCAACACGGAGCGCGTCCTGCGCAGCTACCGGCGCGTCCTCATCCCGGAGGTCAATCTGGGGCAGCTGTCGATGCTGATCCGGGCGAAGTACCTCATCGATGCCATTGGTTACAACCGCGTCCGCGGCAAGCCGTTCCGCATCGCGGAGATCATCGACGAGGCCGAGCGCCTTCTCGCGGAGAAGCCATGACCGATACCAACGGCGCATCGGCTGCCGCACCCTCGCAGCCGCCGCTCAGCCCCGAGAACGCGGCGATCATCAAGTTGACCCGCAAGGATTTTGTGTCCGACCAGGAAGTCCGATGGTGCCCGGGCTGCGGCGACTATTCGATCCTGGCCCAGACCCAGAAGGTGATGCCGGACTTCGGCTATGCCCGTGAGAACATCGTGTTCATCTCCGGGATCGGCTGCTCCGGCCGGCTGCCGTACTACATGAACACGTACGGGTTCCACACCATCCATGGGCGTGCCCCGACCCTCGCCACCGGTCTCAAGGCCGCCCGGCCGGATCTCATGGTCTGGGTCATCACCGGTGATGGCGACGCGCTGTCGATCGGGGGCAACCACGTGCTCCATTCGATGCGGCGCAATGTGGATATCAACCTGGTCATGTTCAACAACCGGATCTATGGGTTGACCAAGGGTCAGGCGTCGCCCACGTCCGAATTTGGCAAGAAGACCAAATCGACCCCGGCCGGCACTGTCGATACGCCGATCATGCCGCTGACCGTCGCCCTCGCCGCCGAGGCGTCCTTCGTGGCGCGCTCGGTTGACACCCATACGGAACACCTCCAGACGACGTTGGAGCGTTCCGGTCGCCACAGCGGTTCCTCGTTCGTCGAGGTGCTCCAGAACTGCAACATCTTCAACGACGGCGCCTGGCGCGATTTCACCGATCGCGACGTACGAGAGGACCGAATGCTGTTCCTGGAGCACGGGAAGCCCATGATCTTCGGCAAGGACCGCAGCCGGGGGATCCGCCTGCGCGGATTGCACCCGGAGGTGGTCACCATCGGCCAGAACGGGGTCACTGAGGTGGACCTGCTGGTCCACGATGAGGCGGCCGAGGAGCCGTACCTGGCCCTGATGCTGTCGCGCATGTTCTGGCCGGACTACCCGGTGCCGGTGGGCGTGCTGCGCGCGGTCCCTCGACCGACGCACGATCGCCTGATCGAGGATCAGCTGACGGCTGCCGTCGCTCGAAGCGGGATTGGCGATCTCCAGCGGGTTCTCAGTGGCAGCGAGACCTGGACGGTCGAGTAGCGCGACTCGAGTAGTGCGCTGAGAGGAGCGATCCGGTGGATTGTCCGGTCTGTGGATTCCTGAATCTGGTCGGAGCCGAGGTCTGCGACAACTGCGGCGCGGACGTCGGCGGCCACGATCTGCCGCAGCCAGCCCTGTCGTTCCAGGGCCGCCTACTCGGCGAGCACCTGGACGAGCTGGGCGCTCCGCCACCCATCACCGTGTCCCCGGACATGACGGTCGATGCCGTCATCGCACGGATGCAGGAGACCGGGACCGACTGCGTACTGGTCACCGTGGACGAGCAACTCCTCGGGATCTTCACCGACCGCGATGCCGTGGTGCGGGCGGCCGGCAAGACCCTGGGCGCCTTGCATGTCGGTGACGTCATGACGGCCGATCCGGTGGTCCTGGCGCACGACGATCCGATTGCCCTCGCCATCCACAAGATGGCGGTGGGTGGCTTTCGCCACATCCCGATCATCGAGGACGGTCGACCAACCGGCGTGATCACCGCCCGGGACGTGTTCCATCACCTTGCGGAGTCACTCCCCTGAATGTGCGGATCGCGATCCTGGCCGATGACCTGATCTGGGCCTCCCGGCTGGACGCCCTGGTCCGTGGGGCTGGCGCCACCCCGCTGCCGGCACGCTCGGCTGCGGCGCTCGACGGGCTGCTGCCGGACGTCGACGCGGTCATCGTCGACCTGACCGCCCGGGCGTATGACGGCGTCGCGGCCATCGCCGCGGCGCGTGCAGCGGATCGACCGGTCCTCGCCGTCGGGCAGCACGACGATCGCGTGCTTCGCCGGCAGGCCCTCGCTGCGGGTGCCGGGCGCGTTCATCCCTATCGACTCCTGTTCGAGGACGGCCCGCGCAAGCTCGGCGCGTGGCTGGCGGAATCGGTCGTCGCACCGGCACCGCCATGATCCCGGCGCGCCCAACGATCCCGCCGACACGCTTTGGGGAGCGTCTGGCCGCCGCGCGGGTGCTCGCGGAGCAAGCCGGCCTCGACGCCGTTCTCGTCGGAGTCGGGGCAGACCTGCGGTATCTGGCCGGCTATGCGGCGATGCCGCTCGAACGTCTGACCCTGCTGGTGATCCCGGTCCAGGGCGATTGGTCCCTGGTCGTGCCGCAACTCGAATCAGCCCCGGCCCGCCTCTGCCCGCCGGCGACGCTGGGCGATCTCCCGGTCGTCACCTGGGAAGAGGGCGACGATGCTCACGGGCTGGTGGCCAGGATGATCCGCGCCGCGGCCGCCTCGACGGACGCCCGTCCGCCAGCCGCTGGTCCAAGCCTGCGTGTGGCGATTTCCGACGACCTTCCAGCTCGCCACCTGCTGCCGCTCCAGGGTCGCCTGTCTTCCGTCGAGTTTTCGCTCGCGTCGAGCGTCCTTGGGCCGCTGCGGATGATCAAGGATGCCGACGAGATCGCCTTGCTCACGCTTGCCGCGCATGCTGCGGACCGCGTGGTCGCCCAGATCGCAGGCGGCCGGCTCGTCGGGCGGACGGAGTTGGAGGTCGCGGTCGAGGTGCGCCAACGGCTCATCGCCGAGGGCCACGACGAGGCCACCTTCGCCATCGTCGGATCCGGTCCGAACTCGGCGTCGCCCCATCACGACGCTTCGGAACGGGTGATCCAGGCCGGCGAGCCGATCGTCCTCGACATCGGTGGCGTCCTGGGCGGCTACGGCTCGGACATCACCAGGACGCTGTGGGTCACCGGTGGCGATCCCGCGAAGGGACCCGATGAGCGGTTCCGACACTTGTTCGGGGTGCTCCAGGGCGCCCAGGCGGCCGGTCGGGCTGCGGTGCGGCCGGGCGTGACGTGCGAGGCGGTGGATGCTGCCGCTCGGCAACGGATTGCCGCCGAAGGCTACGGCGACGCGTTCTTCCACCGGACCGGGCACGGGATCGGGCTTGAGGGGCATGAGGATCCGTACATCATCGCCGGCAACCTGCTGCCGCTTCGAGCCGGAATGGCCTTCTCGGTGGAGCCCGGGATCTATCTCCGCGGCGAGTATGGAGCCCGGATCGAGGACATCGTCATCTGCGGCCCGACCGGCCCGCTCGAACTCAACCAGGCGCCCCGCGAGCTGTACGTCGTCAACGGCTGAGCCGGTCGAAGCTGCCGCCGGCTGGTCTGGGGCGGCCTGCGGTATCATCCGCCGACGGGACGCGCCCGATGCGTCCCGCCCCCAGCGCCCGAGACCTGATGACCACCTCCTTCTGGCGTCGCATCGACGCCGCACCACGCGGCCGGGGTCCCGTCCTCGCGCCGACCGGCCGATGAGCCGCCGTCACCGCGGTCGCCCGCGCCCGCCGATGCTCGTGCGCCCGGACGTCGAGGGACGTGGCGTCAGCGTCGAGGCGTCCACTTCGGCCCCCATTCCAGCAGGCCACCGACCTGCGACCGACCACCGACCTGCGACCGACCACCGACCACCGACCGACCACCGACATGCGGCCGACGACGGCCCAGCAGCGGGCCATCAACCTGCGGTCGACACGGCCACGACGGCCACGGAGCAGCCCGGTTCGATCGCCAGCCTCGACGCCCCGTTGCCGTCCCAATCGCCGCCTCCATCCATGCTGAGTCCGGTCCCGAATCTTGGGCCCCTGAATGGCGACCGGGCCGCGCAGTGCACCTCGCCGCAATTGCGCCGTTTCATCAAGAGCCGCCCGTACGTGCCGATGCACGAATTGCGCCGTCGCTTCGGCGTCAGCGGCGACGATGACGACGTGACGCCGGTCCGGCTCAAGCTGCGCCAGATCTTCGTCGGGCTGCCGACCCACGAAGGCCGCCTGCTTGGCGAACTCCTGCGAACCGGCGAAATCGGCTACGAATTGTCGCTCGACCCGGTGACCCCCATCGTCATCGGGGTCTACCCGATGCGGCCGATCCCTCGAGGCTGACCCCGCGAGGCTGGGACTTTTCTGGTGCGCAAACGCACCGTTGCCCGTTCTTGACTTGACACCGGCATGGCCCTGTCGCACTCTCCGGCGACAGGACTTTGGTACTACGTTCTCGGCACGGTGTAGGTCCGACCGGATTTGGAATGAAGGAGTTCAGATGCACACGATCGATCGGAACCGCCGTGGCCATCTTC
>JANNQZ010000272.1:0-3070 GCA_031401015.1 Chloroflexota bacterium
GCAGATCACGTTCCCGCAGCTCCACCCCGCGATCGTCGCCGGGTTCCTGCTGTCATTCACCTTCAGTTTCGACGACTACGTGATCACGACATTCGTGTCTGGGGCCGGCACGACGACGATCCCGCTGTATGTCTTCAGCACGATCCGCAGGGGAGTCACGCCGGCAACCAATGCGGTCGCGGCGATCATGCTGCTGATCACGCTGTCGATCCTGGTGATCGGCCAGTTCCTCGTGTGGCGGAACGCGCGAAAGACCGGGCAGCGCGGGTCAGGGGCGTCTGTCGCCGGGATGCTCACCGAGCAGTCCGGCTAGGCCGGCGGGTCCGTTGGCAGCCGTACATCCGTTGGACAATGTCGATTCGTGGCGCGGGCCAACGGCGTCGCAGGCGGCGGGGCTCACGTTGGCTGCAGCCCGCGCGATGATCGCCGCGGTCCAGCAGATTGGACGCGAGCTTGGCGTGGCGATGAGCTGCGCGGTCGTCGACTCGGGCGATCAGCTCGTGGCATTCGAACGGATGGATGCGGCAGATCTGGTCGGGATCACCCTCGCCCGCGATAAGGCGTTCACCGCCCTGGTCAATCGGATGCCGACGCGCGACCTCGCCCCGATCGTCCAGCCGGGGACGGAGTTCTATGGATACGAATCCGTGGCCGGTGGCCGAACGATCGTCTTCGCTGGAGGCATGCCGTTGGAACGCGACGGGGTACTGGTTGGCGCGGTCGGGGTTAGCGGCGGCGACGCGGCCCAGGATCAGCGCGCGGCTGACGCGGGCGTCGCGGCCTTCGCCACCTTCGCCCGGGGATAGGGCGCGCGACTGGGCGGAGGATCTCGACCCGAACGGGCTATGCTCCGAGTGATCAAGCAAACAGTCAGGGTGGAGGAGGCACACGCGATGGATCGAAGCGAGTTCTGGCGACACTACGAGGACTGGCAGAAGGGGAAGATCTCCCGTAGACGGTTCATGCAGGTGACCGGGCTCGGGGTGGCGTCCGCGATCGTTGCCGCTTGCGCTCCGCAGTCAGGCGCCTCGCCGGCGGCCTCGGCGGTGGCACCCGCGCCGACCGCCGGGGCGGCAATTGACCCGACCGCGGACTGGGCGCCTCCATCGGGCGTCGATCTGGGCACACAGCTCCTGATCACGACCTGGCCGAACTACCACGATCCGAAGACGATCCAGAAGTTCACCGACCTGACTGGCGTCGCGGTCGAGCTCAATCCGCTCGGCTCAAACGAGGAGATGCTGGCCAAGCTGCTGATCGGGAACACGGGCTGGGATGTCCTGGTCCCAACCAACTATACGTTCGATACGTACGGCAGCAAGAAGCTGGTCGAGCCGCTCGACCTCGCGAAGCTGCCGCACCTCGACGTCACGCGCTATGACCAGAGCCTACTCGCGCCCGGGTACTATCCGGCCGGCTCGGGCACGCTCTACGGGTTCAACAAGGACTGGGGCACCACCGGCTACACGATCAACACGAAACACGTGACGAAGCCGATGGCGACCTGGAAGGACTTCTTCGATCTCGCCCAGACCGACTACAGCGGCAAGGTGACGATCCACGACTACCAGCTGACCTCGATCGGGAACGCGCTGGTCTACCACGGCTACTCGTTCAATTCCGTCGACTCGGCGGAACTGGCCAAGGCCGAGGAGCTGCTGATCGCCGTCAAGAAGCACCTGTTCGCGATCACCAGCGATTACCAGCCGCCAATGCGCGCGGAGGACGCCTGGGTCGCGATGACCTGGACGAACGACGCGGTGCAGCTCAACCGCGACATCCCCGAGATCGAGTACGTCATCGCCTCGGATGGGGGCGAGATCTGGTCCGATTTCTTCGCCGTCGTGACCGGCACGGCGCATCGTGAGGCCGCCTACGCGTTCCTCGACTTCATGGCGACACCCAAGATCGCGGCGCAGGATGCCGTGTTCCATGGGGCGCCGCTCGTGGACAGCGCCATGATCGAACAGCTCCCGGCGGCGGTGACCTCGAACAAGATCACGTACCCCGACGCGGCCGCCCTCACCAAGCTCGAGTTCGGGACGGCCGAGCTCCTGACCAGTGAGGCCAGAGCCGAACTCTGGGCGCGATTCAAGTCCGCTTGACGGCGGGCGGAGCAGCGCGCGAGCCCAGCGACCAGGCCCGGCTCGCGCGCGCCGTCGCCGCGCGCCGGAGATCACGCCTTGTCACCGCGATCTTGCTTGGGCCGACGAGCGCGTGGTATTTCCTGCTGCTCCTCGCGCCGCTCGTCATCCTCATCGTGTTCAGCTTCGGGGCTCGCGCCCCTGAAGGCGGCTACGCTCCCGCCTTCCTGCTCGACAACTACCTCGAGCTTCCGACCCGGGCGACGGCGTTCACGAACGCACTCTGGATGGCGGCCGGCGGAACGCTGCTCTGTCTTGTCGTGGGGTATCCGCTGGCCTACTACCTCGCGACGCGGGCGGGCGCGAAGCGGACGCTCCTGCTCGTGCTCGTCGTGGTCCCGTTCTGGACGAGCTTCCTGATCCGGACCTACGCCTGGCTGACCATCCTCGGCAACAACGGCATCCCGGCGTTCCTGGAACGCACAGGAGCGGGTCACATCGTGCTCCTCAACACCCCGCTGGCGGTCATGCTGGGGATCGTCTACAACTACCTGCCGCTGATGGTGTTCCCGCTCTACGTCAGCCTGGAGCGGCTGGACAAGCGGTTGCTCGAGGCGTCGAAAGATCTGGGCGCGGGACGGCTGGCGACCTTCCGACAGGTCACCCTCCCCTTGAGTGCGGCCGGTCTGCTCAGCGGCGTCATGCTGGTCTTCATCCCGATCATGGGCGAATACATCATTCCGGCCCTGCTGGGTGGCGGGAAGGTCTTCTTCATCGGCAACGCGCTCGTCGATCTCTTCCTCCAGTCGCGCAACTGGCCGTTCGGCTCGGCGGCCGCGATCGTGCTGATCCTGGTCATCCTCGTCGCGGTGAGCTTGTACCTGTGGCTGGGTTCGCGCGGCCAGGTACGGCGCGAAGTCTCGATCCTGTGACCCAGGGGACGCCGACGGGAACAGCTTCCAGCCGGCGGTCGGTGGACCGCGCCG
>JANNQZ010000273.1:0-3218 GCA_031401015.1 Chloroflexota bacterium
GACCTCGAACGTGACCTTGTGGACCTTGTGGGCCGAGCGCTCCGAATCTGTCATGGCGGGCAGCGATCCCTCGTCCGTCATGACGAGGACCAGATCGTATGGATCAACCGACTTCAGGCCCGGCGCCGCGGCGAGTGGCTCCGTCCCGTCCACAGACGCCCATTGCATGTCGGCGAGATCGATCGGCTCACGCTTGTTGAGGACGTCCGACAGCCGGCCGCCGATGAGCATCCGTCCAACCAGCCGCCAGTCTTCCGTCATCCCCTCGAAGGGAACGCCGGACCCGCCGCCCGCCGGCCCGGACCCCACCGAGCGGTTCGCCGTCGACGACGCCGACGTCGTGGACGACCCCTTGGCCGCCTCCCCTTTTCGGCGCAGGAAGTCGAACGGCACCCTATTCCTCCGCCGACCCGCTGTTCTCGCGGATGGTGTCAGCGATCGTGGCGTCTGCGAGCGTGGTGGTGTCCCCCAGCACACGCCCCTCAGCGATGTCGCGCAGGAGCCGCCGCATGATCTTGCCGGACCGGGTCTTGGGGAGATCCGGTACGAACATCAGGAACTTCGGTCGGGCGATCGGGCCGATCACGTAGGCCACGTGCTCGCGCAACTGCACCGCCAGTGCATCGGACGGTTCCTGGTTCGCCTTGAGAATCACGAAGGCAAAGATCGCCTGTCCGCTGATCTCGTCCTTCTTGCCGACGACCGCGGCCTCCGCCACGGACTTGTGATCGACGAGGGCCGATTCCACCTCCGTGGTGGAGATTCGATGCCCGGCCACGTTCATTACGTCGTCCACGCGACCCAGCAGCCAGAGGTAGCCGTCGTCGTCGCGCTTGGCTCCGTCGCCGGCGAAGTACATCCCTGGGAACCGCTTCCAGTACGTTTCGAAGTACCGATCCGGGTCGCCGTAGATGCCGCGGAGCATGGCCGGCCAGGGGCGTTTGAGCACGAGGTAGCCGCCGCCGCCCAGCGGCACGGACACGCCGTCCCCGTCGACGACGTCAGCGTGGATCCCGGGGAACGCGAACGTGGCGGAACCCGGCTTGGTGGTGGTGACGCCGGGGAGCGGCGTGATCAGGATCTGGCCGGTCTCGGTCTGCCACCACGTGTCGACGATTGGCGCCTGGTTGCCACCAACATGCTCGCGGTACCAGAGCCAGGCCTCCGGGTTGATCGGTTCGCCAACCGAGCCAAGCACGCGCAGGGTGGACAGGTCGTGCTTGCGCGGCCACGCCTCGCCTTGCTTCATGAACGCGCGGATCGCGGTCGGGGCGCAATACAGGATGGAGACCTTGTAGTCCTCGATGATCTGCCACCAGCGATCCCAGGCCGGCGTGTCCGGCGCGCCCTCATACAACACGCCGGTGGTCGCGTTGGCCAGCGGGCCGTAGACGATATAGCTGTGACCGGTCACCCAGCCGATGTCCGCCGCGCACCAGTACACGTCGTTCGGCTTGACGTCAAAGATCGTTTCATGGCTAAACGAGGTTCCGAGCAGGTAGCCTGCGGTGGTATGCAGGATCCCCTTCGGCTTGGCGGTCGTGCCGGAGGTGTAGAGCAGGTAGAGCATGTGCTCGGAATCGACCGGGACCGGCGGGCATTCGGCCGACTGGCGGTCGACGATGTCGTGCCACCAGTGATCGCGGCCTTCGACCATATGGACATCGTGGCCGGTCCGGTTGACGACAATGGCGGCCTCGATCGTCGGCGTCGAGACCAGGGCCTCATCGGCGTGATGCTTGAGGCCGACCTCCTTGCCGCGTCGATAGCCGCCGTCCGCGGTGATCAACACCTTCGCGCCGCAATCGTTGATCCGCCCCGACAGGGCCTCCGCCGAGAAGCCGCCGAAGACAACCGTGTGCGGGGCACCGATCCGGGCGCAGGCGAGCATGGCGATCGGCAGCTCGGGGATCATCGGCATGTAGATGGCGACCCGGTCGCCCTTCTCCACGCCGAGCTCCTTGAGCGCGTTCGCGGCCTTGCTGACCTCGCGCTGCAGGTCCCGGAAGGTCAGGGTGCGGGTGTCGCCCGGCTCGCCGATCCAGTGGTAGGCCACCTTGTCGCCGAGTCCTCGCTCCACGTGGCGATCCACGCAGTTGTAGCTGACGTTCAGCTCTCCACCGAGGAACCATTTGGCGAAGGGCAGCTTCCATTCGAGGGTGGTCTCGAAGGGTTTCGTCCAGTCGATCCGCTCGCGCGCCCGCTTCGCCCAGAAGGCCTCGAAGTCACGCTCGGCTTCCTCGTACAGGTCCGCCGTGGCGTTGGCCTGGGCCGTGAAGGCCGGGTCCGGTGGGAACGTCCGCGATTCCGCGAGGAGGTTCTCAATCTCGGGCGATTGGGAGGTCGGTTCGGCGCTCACGGGACCCTCGCATTCGATGTCGGCTGGCCGGCCCATCCTACCGCGCGGCCGGTCTGGGCGCGACTGGCTACCCGATCGGACTAGCGCCGGCGTCCCGGTGTCCCTCGCCACCCTCCGGTACCGTCGGTACCGCCTTCTGTATGAACGTGCGTGGTTCCTCAGCAGATTCGGCAGATCCTGTCGGTTTCAAGCAAGTCCACGAGGGGTTCGTCAGGCATGCGGTACTGGACGTACTGGACGTTCCGGACCGGCGCCGGCGGGGGCGCGGGCGGGTCCCGTTGCTCGCCTTCCGCCGATACCCCCTGGCGCCTAGTCGGTGCCTTCGGCGAGGTCGTCCTGGTTGGGCGCAAGGCCGACGTCCAGGTGGCCGCGTGGATCGCGCGCCAGGACCACTCGCTGCGGCCGCGGGATCTCGATTCCGTTCGCCTCGAAGGCCGCCAGCAGACGCTTGCGGAAGTCGCCCCCGGCCGCCCACTGGTCCGCCGCTCGCACGGAGCCCAGGATCTTGAGCGTGACGCCGTACTCGGCGAGTGCCGCCACCCGCTCGACTCGCGGAGCCTCCAGAACCCGGCGCTTCCAGACCGGATCGCCGGCCATCTCTGCGCCGACCTTGTCGACCACGGCGATCGCCTTGTCGATATCCGTCCCGTAGGCCACCGTGACGTCCTGGTTGATCCGCGCCCAGACCCGGGTGAGGTTGGAGGCAACCCGGATTTCGCCATTCGGGATGGTGTGGACGACGCCGTCCAGGTCACGCAGGGTCGTCGTCTCCACGCAGAGGGTAATGGCTCCGGCTTCCGCCAGAAGCAATAGTTGTCGTCCGGGCGCATCGTCGCCGGGGGTAAGCGCGGCGGCAATC
>JANNQZ010000274.1:0-7777 GCA_031401015.1 Chloroflexota bacterium
CCGCTGGCCGATGGCCGTCGCCTGGGCGATCTGCAGGTTGGTGATGCGCTTGACAGCTCGCTGGTGATCTCCGCCGACCGCGTCGCCTACGAGAACGCGCGAACCTTCGACATCGCCGTCAGCGGACCGACCGGCACCTACCTGGTCGACGGGATCCCGCTCGGGTCAACCCTCCGGCCGTAGCCGCAGGTAGACCGCGCTCGACGAGCCCGACGTCGAAGCGGGTCAGGCCCGACCCAGTCGATCGGCGGCCGAGTGCAGGATCAGTGCCACCAGCCGCGCCCCGGCGTCCACATTGCCGGCCGCTCGTCCGGCCAGCCAGGCGGCTCGACCGACCTTTGGCTCCATCGTCCGGGTGGCTTCCACGCCGGCGTCGGCGGCGGTCGCCGCAGCTAGAAGTGCCTGGCCGATGGGGGTGCCGGATGCCGCGCCCGTGTGCAGGGCAGCCACCGCCGGACCCAGGGCATCGAGCATGGTCCGGTCGCCGAGTGACGCCTTGCCGCGCTCGGAGATCGAGTCGAAGGCCGCTGAGCCGGAGCGCGCCACGAAAGCCGTGAGCGCCTCACCGGGCTCCATGGATAGTCGACCGGCGGCCATCAGTGCGGTCGCGACCAGCGTTCCCGAGGTGGACGGGGCCGTCCGCGCGAGTTCCCGGCCGCACCGGCGCAGCAGCGGGCCGGGTTCCTCGTCGGCGAGGTCCGGCAGCAACGCCTGAAGCGCCGCGCAGCCGGCCGCGACCGTGATGCCGAGATCCCCATCGCCGGCCACCCCATCGAGCCGGTTCAGCTCGTCACGGGCGGCCGCGAGGTCCTCGGCCACGCCGGCAATCAGCGCGGTCAGGACACTCATCGGCGCATCAACGAACCCAGAATGGCGACCGAGCCGGTGCATCGAGCAGCCGGACGAACTCGTCGTCGAGTCGGAGCAGCGTCAAAGAGGCGCCAGCCATCTCGAGCGACGTGGCGAATTCGCCCAGCCAGACCCGATCGACCGGGATGCTTCGCTCGCCAAGGAGCTGATGGACCCGTCGGTAGAGGATGTACAACTCCTCTTTCGGCGTGGCGCCCAGGCCGTTGACCAGGGCCGCGACGCGATCACCCGCGGCAAGATCCAGGTCCGCGACGATCGCCTCGACCAGCTCATCCGCGATGGAATCGGCCGGCGCCAGCATCCCGCGGCGGACGCCGGGCTCCCCGTGGATCCCCATGCCGATCTCCATCTCGCCCTCGGGCAGTTCGAAGGTTGGTCGACCCGCCGCGGGCACGATGCAAGGCGACAGGGCCACGCCCATCGTGCGCAGATTGGCGGCAGCGCGCTCCGTGACGGCGACAACGTCGGCCAGGGACGCACCAGCGGCTGCCGCGGCGCCCGCGATCTTGTAGAGGAAGAAGATCCCCGCGATCCCGCGCCGGCGGCTCTCCTGGCCCTTGGGCGCTGAGGCCACGTCGTCCGCCCCGCGGATCGTCGCGACCTCGATCCCGTCGTCCGCGGCCAGTTCGGCGGCGAGATCGAAGTTCATGATGTCGCCGCCGTAGTTGCCGTACAGGTACAGCACCCCGCGTCCGCCGTCGATCGCCTTCGTGACCTCGAGCATGGTGTCCGCGGAAGGCGAGGCAAAGACGTTCCCGACCGCCACCCCGTCCACCAGTCCGGCGCCCACGTAGCCCAAAAAGAGCGGCAGATGCCCTGATCCGCCACCGGTCGCGATGGCCACCTTGCCGGCGATCGGGGCATCGGCTCGCACGATGGCCCGCGCATCACCCGCCGCCCGGAGCTCGTGCGGGTGGGCGATCAGAATCCCGTCGAGCATCTCGTCGACGAACCGATCCGGGTCATTGAGGATCTTCTGCATCTCGGGGTCACTCCATGCGGCCGGTGGCCGGTGCGTTGTCGGCCCTGATGATACGGACACATCCGAAGTGGACGGGCATGACCTTGGCGCTTTCTGTCAATTGCCGGCCAGAGCGGCACGAGACACGGTACTTCTCGTCATTTGCCGGCTCCGTCGGGTCGATGGCAGAAACCTGCCGCCTCGCTACCGCTTGGCTACTGCTTTGTGGGCCGATGCGAGCGTGACGCCCGCACCACCAGCCCTACCCTGCGCCATCGCGTTCGCCGCGTGCCGGACGTGCGAGCAAACGGCGGAATCTCGACCGGGCTGCGATCTGCCCAGCGCGACCCGCGTATCACCCATCCCGACGCCGCGCAACGAGTGTGGCGACGACTAACGAGAGCGCCGTCCACCCCACAACAACGGCCATCAGTGCCGCAGCAGCGCCGTCGCGCCCGAGGCGTTCGACCAGGTAGGCCCCGGTTGGTCCCAGCACCCCGGCACCCGGGTCGAGCACCAGGAGGGCCGACACCCGCGCGGCCGTGAGCGGGTCGGCCACGATCGCCCCGAGGACCGCGGCCTCGCCAAGGCGAAGGAACGCCCCGAGGCCGACAACGACGAGATCGAAGCCGATCGCCAGCGCAAACCAGACCGCGATCCCGCCAACCGCCGCATGGAGCCGAGTGGGCGCGAGCGCACCGACGAGGACGCCGACGGCCGCCGCGGCCCCTGACGCGGCGAACGACACTCCGGCCAGCGCGAGGAAGACGGGCAGATCGTCGAGCGGAACGTTGCCGGCGACGATCAGCGCGGCCAGGCCGAAACCCGCTGCGATCGATAGCCATGCCGAGAGCGAGACCGCCAGCCACGCCGTGAGCACGAGCGCCGGGGCACCCAGGCCGCGGGCGCGGAGCATCGCCCCGAAGCCGCTCTCGCGGTCGGCGGTCATCGTCATCGCTCCAACGAGGACGGCCTGGGCCGTGGGCAGGAGCAGGGCGAGGTTGACGAGCGCCGCGGCCGCCGGACCCACGGAGCCGAGGCCAACCTGGCGGAACGAACCAAGACCCAGGAAGGCGACCAGCCCGGTGGCGACGCTGAAGACGAGGACGGCCGCAATCGTCGACGTGCCGCGGAGCAGGGACCTCGCCCGAAAGACCGCGAGCGCGGTCATCACTCGGCCTCCCGGCCTGCAGGCGGCGGTGAACCCGCCAGCGTGGCGTCGCCCGGGCCGGCGATGCGGAGCCGGTCGGGTGCGATCCCGCGCTCCGCGAGCGTGCGCAGCACGGTTGCGGCGTCGCG
This sequence comes from Chloroflexota bacterium, assembly GCA_031401015.1. GTDB lineage: Bacteria > Chloroflexota > Limnocylindria > Limnocylindrales > CSP1-4 > SPCO01. The sequence continues at coordinate 3,131 of JANNQZ010000274.1, forward strand.
CTCGCGACACTCCAGGGACACCCACCGACCGGCGACCCGCACCCGCTCCACGAGTTCGACGTCCGAGAGCGCGGCGGCGTCCGCGCCCGGATCGAGCGCGACCCAGATGGTGGTTGGGAGGCCGGCCATGAACGCCGAGGCCGTTCCGAGGAAGACGACATCCCCGGCCTCCATCCGGACCACGAGGTCCGCACTGGCCAGGAGATCGAAGGCGGCCGCCGGACTGGCGACCAGGACCGTCGCCCCGGCGGCCCGATGGACGGCCAGCATCTCCCGGAGCGAATCGCGCGCGACGTCGTCGAGGTTGGCGAACGGTTCATCGAGAATCAGCAGCTCCGGCGACCCGAGCAGCGCTCCGGCGATGGCGACGCGCTGCGCCTGGCCACCCGACAACACGCCGATCCGTTGGTGGCCCGCAGGCAAGAACCCATCGGGCGGCCCCGTACGGTCCGGAGCAGCGCCGGCCAACGCGCGGAACAGCGTCATGACCTCGTCGACCGTCGCCCCACCGGGCAGCCGGATCCGCTGTGGGAGATAGGCGACCGTGCCCGCCGCGGGCCGGAGGGCAGAGCCTCGCAGGCTGACCGATCCGCCGTGGCGGACGACGCCGGCCAGGCACCCGAACAGGGTGGACTTGCCGGATCCGTTTGAACCCACGACCGCGGTGAGCGTCGCCGCCGGGATCGTCAGGTTCAGGCCGTTCAGAACGCGGTGCCGCCCGTACGTCTTGGTCAGGCCACGGACAATGATGGATGGCGCTTCCGGAGCGACGCCGGTGTCGGCATTGGTGAGCGTGCGCAGGCCGGCCGCCGCGGACAGGCTCATCGGATCGGCCGGGGTTGGAGGGTTCGGCGCCATGGGGCCGCGAGGCCAAGCAAGGCCGGGAGCAGAAGCGCCAGGCCGCCGAGCCGCCAGAGCACGCCCGCCAACTCCGGGGCCTGGTCTCCGGGCATCGGGTCGGCCCGTGGCACAGCCGCGGCGCCAACCTGGTGGGTCCGTGGTGAGTCGTCGCGCACGACCGGTGGACGGTCGGCGCCCCAGATCGCCTGGCTCGTGGCGAGGACCGTCATTGCTGGGCTGGTCCGCAGCGCCGCGAGCGCCGGATCCGCCGTGACCAGGAGATCGTCGACGCCTCCGGACCGATACGCCACGTCGCCGATGCCGTCACCGGCGATGTCGTACCCCCCGTAGTCGCTCCAGGTGTTCCCGACTCCCTGGTACGTCCAGAAGTTGTGGCGTTCGACCCCGACCCCGAGTGACATCACCTGGGTCAGATTGGCGTCGAAGATGTTCCCGCCGAAGACGAGATCGGCGCTGGGCATCAGCGCCACGCCGACATCGTTGGCCTCGAAGCGGTTGCTGGCCACGACCGCCTCGGCGTTGAGCCGGTTGACCGTGCCTTCGGCCTGCAGCCCGACCCGGTTGCGGGCGATGAGGTTTTCGGCCAGGCGGATGGTGTTGACGTCCTTGACCACGATCCCGAACCCGGTGCCGGGCGAACGGCCGTCCACGATGACGTTCCGGCCGGCGAGGACGGCGGACGTGTTCATGAACACCAAACCGGACAGGTTGTCCCGCACCTCGTTGCCGAAGACCGTGATGTTGGACCCGAACATGGCGTGGACGGCGTAGCGGCTGCGCTCGATCCGGTTCCCGTCGAGCAGCACATCGTCCGCGTAGTTGAGATAGACGCCGTCGCGCACGTCCCGGATCAGGTTCTCGCGGATCAGGGCACCGCTGACGTTCCACAGCATGATCCCGTCACCCTGGCCGCCCGGACCGGCGCCCGTGCCGTGCCCGGCATGGGGGTCAGCGGCGGGGGATGGCGCTGCCGGATCCCCAGTCGGGCCCGTCGCCGCGGACCTGATGGCATGTCCGGCGTCATTGGCCACCTGCCCGGACCCGACCAGCTCATTGCCGATGATCCGGACGCCCGAGCCGCCGTTGACCGCGATGCCAGTGAACGAATCCTCGATCCGGTTCTGCTCGATCGTGGCCCGATCGGCGTCGACCGTCTTGATCGCGGCCGCCTCCTCGACCTGGCCACCGGTGTGGGCCACGCGGAAACCGCGGACCGTCACGTCCGCCGCCGCGATGGTCAACACGGTGCCGCGGCCGCCGCCATCGAGCAGGACCTCGCCGCCGGCGACCAGGGTGAGTCGCCGATCGATGACGAGGTGGACCTGGTACGAGCCGGCCGGCACGACGATGGTCGCGCCGGCCGGGGCCGCCTCGATCAGGCGGGCGAGATCCACGATCCCGGCCGGCGGGTCGCGCTGGGCGGCTGCGGCGCTGGCGCCCGATGCGTCCGTCGACCGGACAGCGGGGACGACGACGAGGAGGGTTCCGGCAAGCGCGATGACCAGGGCGGCTACCGCGGTCGCGCGCGAGAGGCTCGTTGATGGTCGGGCGGCGCGGCGGCCGATCATGGCGAGGACGGCGACCACCCAGAACAGCGCGAGGGCGGGACCCGGGTAGGCCCAGATCGTGAAGTTCCAGACCGTGGATGGTCCGACCACGAGCGGTACGAACGGATCCAGCCGGAGCGCCGACTCCGGGTCCAGCTGCGACCCGTAGATCATCAGCCAGCGCTGGATGTCACCCAGGACCACGACCGGAACGAGCCACAAGCCGATCAGGGCCAGGCGACCTAGCCACGACCGCATGAGCACGGCCATCACGAACAGGACGGCCGCACCGATGACTGCCAGCGGCCACAGGCCAAGCTCGGGCACAGTCGCCAGATCGATCGGGCGCATCCCGATGTAGTGGTTGAGGGCGTTGACCTCGTCGACGGGGCCTTCGCTCCGACCGCCGAGGAACCAGAGGTCCAGCCCCTTCGGATACTGCGGTGCCAGCAGGCGCATGCCCCAGACCGGAAGTGTCCCGGCCACCACGAGCAGCACGGCCCCGACCACGACCAGCAGCGGCGCAAGAAGGCTGGGCCCGGCCTGGCGAACCGCCATGGCGGACCCAGCCGGGGCGACCGGTGCGGTCGTGGAGACGGACGGTCCGCCCACCGGGACGCTCACTTGACCGTCATTGTCCCGACCATCCCGGCCTCCTTGTGGCCCGGGATCGAGCAGTAGAAGTCATAGGTACCCACCGCGGCCGTCAACGTCCCGCTGAGGGTCTGGCCGGGGGTGGTGTGCACCATGAAGTTGAGGGCATCGACCTTGAAGTCATGTTCGATCGTGCCGGCATTGTTGAGCGTGATCGTGGTCGCGACGCCGGCCGGGATCGTGATCGCCGTGGGATCAAAGGCGAACTCCGTCGCTTCGAGCGTGACCACGACTGGCGTCGGTGCCGGGGTTGCGGCCGCCCCACCGCAGGCCGCCACGGCACCGGCGAGTGTGAGCCCGAGCAGCCATTGAACTGGGTGGCGCATAGCAATGTTCCTCCGGAGACTTCTGCGGCCGAAGCCGTTCTTGGTGAACGAGGGGATGGAGGGGGGCCGCCACTGTGGGCGGCCCCCAACCTGGCTACGGCTCGACGAGGAGCCAGCCCTGCATTTCCAGGTGGAGCGCCGAGCAGAACTCGGTGCAATAGAAGGCGAACGAGCCCGCCTTGACGGCATCGAACTCGAGGGTCACGACCTCACCCGGGTCGAGGCTCGACTGGAGGTTGTAGCCCGGGACCGCGAAGCCGTGGGTCGCATCGGCGGTCTGCTCGATGTTGGTTATGTGGAGGAGAACGTGGTCGCCCTGCTTCACTCGCAGGATGTCGGGTGTGAAGTGGCTGCGCATCGCGGTCATGTACACATGGACCATCGTGCCGTCGCGCTCCACCCGCTCCTCACCGGGCGCCGTGGCGACCGCCGAGTGCGCCATCGTCAGGGGATCGGTGCCCGGCTCGTAGACCTCGATGGCGTTGACGAGCCGGCTGGTCTTGATGATCTGGGTGTAGTGCGGCTCGCCGAAGCCAACCGGCATGTCGGCCAGGACGCGCATGGTGGGCTCGGTCAGGTCGATCAGCTGGAAGTTCTGCGGCTTGAGGGTGCCGAGCACCGGGAACCGGTCGATCGACCACTTGTTGAGCGCCACGAGGTAATGCCCGTCGGCGGCAACCGTGTCGCCTTCGGTGGCGGCAAGGTGGCCGATGTTGTAGTTGACTTTGACCGTTTCGACCAGCTTGAACTCTTCGCCGGCTGGTACTCCGGCCTTGGGGCCAAGCGTGAACTTGGCGATCGCGCTATCGAGGAAGAGGCTGATGTAGCCGTTGCCCTTCCCGTCGTACTGGGTGTGCAGCGGCCCGAGGCCAACCTCCACCTGTCCGGCGACGACCGCGTCGAACTTGAGGACCGGCACGCCGAACGGATCGGTTCCGTCGAAGGTCTTGTTCGCGATGGCGTCCTTGATCATGTCGATGTCGTAGATCGTGACGTGCGGGTCGAGCTTGCCGCCGACCGAGATGTAGTTGCCATCGGGGCTGACATCGACCCCGTGCGGACTGCGTGGCTCGGGCGCGAAGTAGAGGATGCCCTCGGCGATCGCGGTATCGAGCGTGATCACGCGCATGCCGTTGCGATCCTCCGTCTTGCCGTCGGCGGCGACCTGGGCGGCCTTCTTCCAGTCGATGATGTGGAGGTAGTCGAAGTCGCGCTGGCTGGCCCCCTTTTCGATCGGCTCGCCGCCCTCGGACACGCCG
>JANNQZ010000275.1:0-3369 GCA_031401015.1 Chloroflexota bacterium
GGTGGGGCGTTCGGTCTCGGACATTGCCTGTCTGCTCGCCCATCGCGCGCGGCGGCGGACGGAGATACCTTTGCTCCACGGGAGGTCGTGTGAATGGCGACAGGCCACAGCAACCAGGGTGCGGAGCAGGGCGCCTCGCCGCGCGACGGGGTCGAATTCCTGGCCAGGAAGGCGGCGCTCGATGCCCGTGCGGCGTTCGGCATGCTCGATGCCACCGTGATCCTGGTGGATCCCATCGAGATCCCGACGGAGGAGGCCGTCCCCGGTGAGGCGCGGCCGGTCCGTGCGGACCTCCGCGTCGGGAGTGACGCGCTGGGCGTCCTTATGGGGCGCTTGCCGGCGACTCGAACCTGGGAACGAGCGGATCAGGACCTGTTCGACCTGTTCGCCAGCCAGATCGCGATCGCCATCCGCAATGCCCAGCTGTTCGGCCAGGTCGAGGCGCAGAACGCGCAGCTGCTCGAGCTCGATGCCGCCAAAGACGACTTCCTGCGCGGCGTCAGCCACAACCTCCAGACCCCGCTGACCCGGATTCGAGCCAACGCCGACGGCCTCGCGATGGAGCGGCCGGATCAGCGGCTGCTGATCATCGGCGAGCAATCGGATCGGCTGTCCCGGATGGTGCGGCAGCTCCTGACGGTCACCCGCCTGGAATCGGGCGCGATTCATCCTCGGTCGGAGGTGGTCTCGCTCGTCACCCGCGTGCGCAGGGCCTGGGAGGCGCTCGGGGCTTCTGATGTGCCGTTCACCCTGGACGATCGGGCCGCTGGCTGGCTGGCCGTCGCCGACGCCGACCAGCTCGACCAGGTGCTCTGGGCGCTCCTCGACAATGCCGTCAAGTACGGCGGCCGCGCGCCGGTCGCAGTGGAGGTCGTGGCGGACCCGGCGGCCTCGCGTCTGCGCCTGACCGTCTCCGACGGCGGTCCCGGCATCTCGGAGGCCGATCGCGCACGCCTGTTCGGCCGTTTCGTCCGCGGCACGGAGCGCACCGCCGACGAAGGCAGCGGCCTTGGCCTCTACGTCTCGCGCGAACTCTGTCGGGCCATGGGCGGGGAGCTGTTCCTGGAGCCGCCAATAGGCATCGCCGGCGGATTCGGGGCCGCGTTCAGCATCCACCTGCCAGGCGAACCAGGCGAGGAGGGCTGATTGAGGGGCGCTCGTCAGTCCTGCCCGACGAACCCGGACGTGGGCGCTGTTCCCGCCTTGGTGCCGAAGGAGCAGCAGCCCTTCGCCTCCCTCGCCTCCCTCGCCTCGGCCTATTCGACCTCGCCTTCGTCGAACGCGCCCACCAACCGAAGCGCCGCCCCGGGTCGGCCAACCATGAGGCCTTCGATTTCTCCGAAGTTCGCGGCGTCATCTCTCGTGACGAGAAATGCGCCTGTCTTCAGCGCCGCGTCGGCGAGGTAGTCGTCGTCCGGGTCGTCGGTGCGGTGCTCATGATCGATCTGGGTGTCGCGGATGAACACCGAGGCGAGGCTCGCAAGACCAGCGATGAGCGTGGCCGCCTCGGGCTCTTTCATCCGTCCCACGAACTTGGGGTCAATGAGCACTTCGTAGACTTCCTGGAGCAGAACCTCCGTAACGACCAGCTCGACCTTCCCGTGTATCGCCAGCTCCACAAGGCGGCGACTGTGCGAGGCTGGTTCGCGACGCGAGGTGAGGCCAGCAGCCATCACCATCGCGTCGAGGAGGAGCCTGTGCCTATGCTCGTCGCCGACGACGGCGGACCTCCCGCAGGACCGTGGCTGCGCTCTCCAGTGTCTCCTCCTCGGAATGCTGCGCGCGATCAGCCGCAGCGTCGAACAGCGCCCGGACCCGGTCGCGGTACCGCTCCCATGCGGCCTGGCGACTCACCTCGAGCGCGGAGCCGATCTCGTTCCAGCTCGCTCCCTGCCTTTGCGCGGCCCCGATCAACCGAAGCTTCCGGACCTCAAGGGCGCGCAAGTCCCGTTCGACCGCGCTCAGCGCTCCGAGCGCAACCGACGCTGAGTGTGTGGCGGCGTCCAGGTCGCCTGTGGGTCCGATCGCTCCTGCTCTGGCATGGCGTGACGCCTGCCCGGTAGTCTGCGACTTGGGGGCTCGGCTCAGGTTCGGCATGTTGTCAAGATATCCTGACGCCACCTGGGCGTCAAGGGCCGTCTACTCATTGAGCAATTCCGCTACACGTCGACTCCAACGGCTCGCGAGGAACCTTATTGCGCAGGATGTTCTCATGACTGACAAGAAGATCTGGCTTCGCTCGGGGCGGGTCGTTGATCGCATCGTGACCGCCTGGCCCGGTTTTCGCGGCCTCACCATCGAGCCGATCGTGCGGTCGGCCGTCGAGCGCCTGCTCCCGGACGAGCGCTTGCCCGGAGCGGAGTATGTTGGCTCCTACTGGACGCGGACGAACGACCCGGAAGTCGATCTCATTGGGGCTGATAGGCGGCTGGCTCCGGCGAAGGTCGCGTTCGCGGGATCCATCAAGTGGCGCGGCACTGCTTCGTTCGACTCATCGGACCTGGAGCGACTCATCGCCACGAGCGCCCGAGTTCCCGGCGTCGGCCCACCACGCCGCTCGTCGCTGTGTCGCGTACAGGGATCGACCGGTCCGCGCGCAGGCTCCACATCGGGTTCGACCCGGCTGACCTCCTCGCGGCCTACCCAGCAAATTGACCTAGAGCGCCGCCTCGACGGCCGTGGCGATGTCGAGTGCCTCGCGGGCGTCGGTCGTCGCGCTCATGCCCATCGAGGTGAGACGGGGGAGCGTCGCAAGGATCAGGAGGGAGCCGCCATCGGCAGGCGCCAGGCGGAACAGCCGTGGCGTCTTGACCGTGATGGACCCCATCTCCGTTTCGCTGCGAAGCACCTTGTCGGTGCGCTTCGCCAGATCCTTCGTCTGGTTGAGCCGTGTCGCGGCCGTCGGGTCACCGGTGAACTTGGGTGTGCCAAACGTCTTGTGCTCCTCGAAGCCGACCTCGCCGGTCACAGGCTTCGTCAGCCTGAAGACATAGGTGAGCGCCCCGCAATACGCGCCGACACCCTGTCGGATCAGGCGCGCCTGGAGCGTGGCCTGCCCCGCACCGGGCAGGTCGAGCTCGACGGTGAGCAGGGGCGTCATCTGCCCTGACCCGAGCGCGTGGCCGATGTCGGCGAGCACGGATGCCGCGGTCGCTGTCCCGTCGGTGGTGTCAAGGAGGCGGTAGGAAAGCGGTGTTGCCGACCCGGTGTCCTTGCGGACGATCTCTTCCACGCTCGCCGCGAGCTTCGCCGGATCCTGATTGCCGTAGACGAGGTTATTCACTGCAAGCCTCCGCGGTGACGGCGTTCCTGGACGGCTCGCCGGATCTTGTCCAACACTGTCGGGGCCGAGGCTCCGGAAATCAAGTG
>JANNQZ010000276.1:0-4651 GCA_031401015.1 Chloroflexota bacterium
ATCCGGCGCCACCTTCTCCAGCCGTCCCGCCACCAGCCGCCAGCTCGAGGACGCCGGTCTGGATGTACTGGCCGGCCCGCGATCCACTCGCGAGTGTCGGGGCGTGGTACGACTGGAGCCACTGGCCCGGGAGGATCTCGCGACTCTCGACCAGTTCGGCCGCGGCCGGCCGGGTTGTCACGCCGTGGGCTTGCCCTCAGCGTCTGCCGCGTCTGCCTCGTCGCCGTCCGCCTCGTGGTCGGCGGCCTCGTGGTCGGCTGAGGTCTCACCGTCGCCCTCGGGTCGCTCCGCATCCGGGGCAAGGGAGGGAAAGGCTTCCGCAAGCGCATCGGCCAGATCGCCGAAGACATCGGTCGGGTCGTAGAACTCGACCAGCTCCTCCGCGCCATCGAGCGTCCGCCACGCTTCGCCCGAGTCCTCCGGGATGACCTCCGCCCGGAACGAACCAGCGGCGGTCAGCATGAGCCGCTCATCGTCGTCATCGACGATGACCAGGTCGCCGATCACCGAGATCAGTCCCGCCGACGCCGACTCGAAGTCCTCGAGCAAGCGCGCCTCGCTGCGCTGGCTGCGCTCCTGATACTCGAGCGCGAGGTCGTAGAGCCGGCGCGCAGCGGATTCATCGTCGTCCTCGCTCAGCGAGATCGGCTGGCCAGCAGCCCACGAGTCGGCGGCAGCAGCGTAGGGATCCTCACCAAGGGAGACGGCTTCGGCGGGCGAGATGCCAGCCGCCTCGTACAGATCACCTTCGGCGGTTGGCTCGGGCGGCAGTCCGGCGGCCTCGCGGGCGGATTCCGCGAAGGCGGCGTAGATATCGGCGGGGTTGTACAGCTCGACGAGTTCCGCGACGGATTCGATCACCTCGGTCTCGCTGACCCACTTGCCGGTGGCGTCGTCGAGGTAGCGGCTCCGGCTCCGGAAGGACAGATCCGGGGCGACCGACAGGTAGTCCGGCTCCTCGTCGATCAGGGTCAGACCGCCGATCCCGGAGATGCGGTCGCGATGGTGGTCCAGGAACCGGCGGAGCTGCTCCGCGGACTGTCGGATGAAGTCAGCACGCTCGAGGGCGGCGTCGCCCGCAAGCTCTCCGAGCAGGTCGCTGTGGCTGTCCATCTTGGTCGCCTCCTTGCTGTCGGGGAGAGTCTACGGGTGATACTCGAGGTCTGGACCCATTCGTTCGCGCAGGAACATCGAATGGTGGCGCTCAAAGATCCATTCACCGGCGCGATGGCCGAGCGCGCGGGTTGCCTCGTTGGCTTCCAGCTTGTCAAGGGTGGCGTAATCGGGCAGATCCAGCAAGATCACGTTGTCGAAGTCCCAGCCGTGGGCAACGTTGAACCAGCCGACGAAGCGAATCCCGAACTTCTCCTCGTACTCCTTCACCTGCTTCGGGAAGATCGTGCGCATGAAGAACTTGAAGAACGGGTCTCGGCCGCGGCGAACGCTGAAGTAGGTCGCGAGCACGGGCACGTTTGGGCCTGACCTCCTTGAGCGAACGCTGGGCGGCCCGCGGCCACCCGCCGCCTATTGTCGCATGGGGCCTCGGCGGGAAGCACGTAGTTCGCGCCGCCACGTCGAGGGGAGCACACCACTCACCGGGCGCGGCGGTCGATCACGACCCGGGCAGCTGCTCATCGTCGGGATCGGTGGCGGAATCCTCGATCTCGCCCACTGTCCTGCTGTGACTGGCAAGGGGGCGGCGGCGACCTCGGCGGTCGGCGGCGACCAGCCGAAGCAGGAAGATGATCGTCTGGCCCGTAACCAGCAGCAGCACGATCACGGTGATCATCAGTGCCGCGCTGATCTCCGGCGGCCAGCCCCAGCCAACGCTGAGCGGCGCCAGCACGATGAAGATCGCCAGGACCACGAGCTGGAAGCGAAAACAGCCGAGGCCTGGACCCCGCGCGGGCTCCAGGGCATCGCCCTTGTACTGGATCGGGCCAGTCGCGCGCGGACGGCGGGGCGGTGTGGGGTCGTCGGTCACGGGCGGGAACGATACGGGACGCAGGCTCAGGCCGTGCGCGGGTCCATCGCAAGACCGTCGACGACCTCCACCCCGGGCAGGGCTCGCAGGATCGCGGGCGCCGCGATCACCTTCCACGAGCGAGAGCCTCCGCCCAGCACGATCCGCGCTCGCGTCATGACGCGGGCGTCCACCCAGATCGGCAGGCCAGCCGGCAGCCCGAATACGGTCACGCCGCCCAGCTGCATTCCGGTGAGCGCCGCGGTCTCGTCGGCCGGGGCGAACGACGCCTTGCGCCTCCCCAACCGATCGCGGATCGTCCGGTTCACATCCAGCCGGTATGGCGCGAGGGTGACGCAAGCGACGAACCGCGGCGGGTCGGACTTGCCGATGACGACGATCGTGTTGGCCGAATCCTCCGGATCGAACCCGTAGGCGGCGCAGAAGGCCGCCGTATCTGCCAGGGCCGGGTCGCACGGGAAGAGCTCGTACGGTTCGCCAAGACTGCCCAGGTGCGCCTCGAGCCAGGTTCGGGCCTCGTCGTCGTTGGCGGCGGTCACCGGATCAACGCTACCATCGTCGAGTGACCCACCGTACAACTGAACACCCGACCGCGCCCCCGGATCTGGACGGCTACCTCGCCCGCTTCCGGTGGCATCCGGAACCGGAGTTGATCGGGTACCGGGACGAGGGGGCCTCGCGAAACGCCCTGGCAAAGCTCGGCGAGGAGACGTGGCGAGCCGCCCTGGACTTCGTCTTCGGCCAGGCGATGCAGCGCGCGATGGGCGACCCGTCGTCCTACGCCGAAGCGCGACGGCGCTACTACGTTCCTTCCGGCGGCGGTCCCGGGCCAGCGCCGACCGACCCATCCACCGCCGCCGACGTGATCGCCGAGTTCGAGGCACGGCTCGCCGGCGGCCTGATGAACAGTCAGCATCCGCGGCAGTTCGGCTATTTCACGCCGCCGCCGCTGCCCATGTCGATCATGGGCGAATTGCTCGCCCAGGTGGCCAATCAGGGCGTGGATGTCTGGCACGCCGGGCCGTTCGCCGCGTTCGTCGAGGAAGAGGTCGTGCGCTGGCTGTGCGACCTCGTCGGCTACGACGCAAGTGCCTTCGGGTTGCTCACCAGCGGTGGAGTGATGGCCAACTTCATGGCCATGACCCTGGCCCGCGACCTCCATCTGGCGAAGCTTCGCGGGCTGTCGGCAGCACCGCGCGGCAGGGACCTGGAGAACGCCCGCGTCTACACCAGCGACCAGACCCACTTCAGCATTGCTCGCGCCCTTGACGAACTGGGATTCCCTGCGAGCACGCTCGTGACCCTCCCGGCCGACGATGCCTTCCACCTGCGTGGCGCGCCCGTCGCCCGGGCGATCAGCCGTGACCGGGCCGCGGGGCTGACGCCCCTTGCGATCGCGGCGGTGGCGGGGTCGACCAACACGGGCTCGGTCGACGCGATCGGGGAGCTCGCGGACGTCGCGGCCAGCGAGGACCTGTGGCTCCACGTCGACGCCGCGTATGGCGGCGGGGCTCGGCTCTCGGATCGGGACGCGGGGCGCGTGCCGGACCTGCACCGTGCGGATTCGATCACCCTCGATCCCCACAAGTGGTTCTTCCAGGCCTACGACCTGGGTGCCCTCATGGTGAAGGACGGCGATCACCTCCGCCAGACCTTCGACCGCTCGCCCGAGTACTACCGCGGCGCCGAGAGCCCGGCTGGCACCACGGCCGGGAGCCCCGCCGGTGAGGGGGATGCGGCCCACCAGGACGCCCACGCGGGCCAGCTCAACTTCTACAAGCTGGGCATGGAGGGCACGCGTCGCCTCCGCGCTCTGAAGCTCTGGGCCAGCTGGAAGCACCTCGGCACGAGCGGCCTGGGACGGCTCGTGGAGATGAACGACGACATCGCCGCGTACCTCGCGGCATGCTGTGCGGAGGCGGACGACCTGGAGGCGGTCCCCGCCGCACCCGAGCTCTCGGTCGTCTGCTTCCGCCATCTCCCGGGTGGCTCGGCCGCTGCCCGCGCGATGGACCCGGCGGCGCTCGATGCGCACCAGGACCGCCTCGCCGCGTCGCTCGAGGAGTCTGGCGATGGCTGGCTGTCCACCACGACCCTGGGCGGCTCCACGTTCCTGCGCGCCGGCATCGTGAACTACCTGACGACCGAGGCCGACATCGACCGGATCCTCGCCACGCTCCGGGAGCTGGCCGCAGGGCCGGACTGACCGCCCCATCGACCCATCTCTCACACGCTCGACGCATCCGCCGGGCGGAGTCGGACGTAGGTAGGGGCACACGATGATCATCGAGCCGACGCCCACCAGCCCGCGATCGCCGCTCCGACGCGTCCTGCGCGCGGCCGGCCTCGTGTTGCCGGTGTTGCTGCTGGGTGCGGTCGTGTCCGCCGGGCTGCTCGGCCCACGACCGGAGCCACCGCCCCCCGCAGCATCGCCCGTCGCCGTGCTTCCCAGCGCGCAGCCGACGTCGGGCACGTCCGCAACCCCGGGACCCGTCGTCGCCGTCGAAACGGGCGAAGCGGTGCCTCCGGCAGAGTTCGAGGACCTGCCGGTCGCGGGCGTCGGGGAAGTGCTGGGGGCACGGCCCGGCTCGCCGCAGGGCACCGCGATCGCCGTCAGCGGCTTCCTCCGCGTGGACGGATCGGCCGACGGCGGCTGCGCGGACGAGC
>JANNQZ010000277.1:0-3236 GCA_031401015.1 Chloroflexota bacterium
CGACAACGATACGGGACTGCCACTCCGGCTACCATCGGCCGATGCCACCGCCCCACGACCCGGACGCCTTCCTGCAGCGCTTCGATTGGCACCCGGAACCCGAGCTGATCGGCTATCGCGACGCGGCGACGGCCCGAGTCTCCCTCGAACGATTGGGCAACGACACTTGGCTGGCCGCCCTGGACTTCCTGTTCGAGCAGGCCGCGGTCCGGGCGATGGGTGCGCCGTCCGGCTACGACGCAGCTCGCCGAGCGTTCTTCGGGGAGGAGGCGGGCGTGGCCCGTGATCCAGGCCCGGCGCCAATGGATCCGGCGACGTCCAGTGCGGTCCTCGACGAGTTCAACGACCGGCTCGCAGCGATGCAGATGAACGCCCAGCACCCGCGCCAGTTCGGGTACTTCACGCCGCCGCCGCTGCCGATGTCGATCATGGGCGAGCTGCTCGCCCAGGTCACGAACCAGGGCATCGATGTCTGGCATGCCGGACCCACCGGCGCCTTCGTCGAGGAAGAGGTCATCGGCTGGCTGTGCGGGCTCGTCGGGTACGGTCCGGGCTCGTTCGGCCTGTTGACCTCCGGCGGTGTCATGGCGAATTTCATGGCGATGCTGCTGGCACGCGATGTCCACCTCGGCCGCCTGCTCGACGCGGGACGTGCGCCACGTGGTCGCGATCTCGAGAGCGCCCGGGTCTACACCGGGGACCAATCGCACTTTTCGATCGGCCGGGCCCTGGATGAGCTGGGGTTCCCGCCCGAGACCCTGGTCGTCCTGCCGACCGATGACCGATTCCGCCTTCGTGGCGCGCCCGTCGCCGAGGCCATCGCGCGCGACCGTGCCGCGGGTCTGACGCCATTCGCGATCGCGGCCGTCGCTGGTTCAACCAATACGGGATCCGTGGATCGGATCGGCGAGCTGGCCGACATCGCCGTCGCCGAGGACCTGTGGCTGCATGTCGATGCGGCGTACGGCGGGGCGGTGCGCCTCTCGGCTCGCGACGCGGATCGGGTCGCGGACCTCGATCGAGCCGACTCGGTCACGATGGACCCACACAAGTGGTTCTTCCAGGCCTACGACATCGGGGGTCTGCTGGTCAGGGACCGACGTGCCCTGGCGGCCGTGTTCGGCGGGCAATCGCCGGAGTACTACCGGGGCGGCGAGACACCCCGAGCCGGCCGATCCGCAGGCCGCTGACGACGACGGCGACCAGCTCAACTTCTACAAGCTCAGCTTCGAGGGTACCCGCCGCTGGCGTGCGCTGAAGCTGTGGATGACCTGGAAGCACGTGGGCACGAGCGGCTTTGGCCGACTCATCGAGGCCAACAACGATCACGCCGCCTACCTCGCCGCCCGCTGCGCCGACGCGGATGATTTCGAGGCGCTCCCCGCCGTGCCGGAGCTATCCGTTGTGTGCTTCCGCCATCTCGTGCCCGGGCTGAGCGGCGAGGCGCTCGACCGTCACCAGGACGCGCTCCAGGCCGCGCTCGAGGTGTCGGGTGACGGCTGGCTGACCACCACGCGCCTGCGCGGTGCAACCTGGCTGCGCGCCGGCATCGTGAACTACCTCGCGACCGAGGACGACATCGACCACCTGCTCGCGACCCTCCGGGGGCTGGCCAGCGAGCTCGCCTGACCACGCTGGCGCGAGCGCCGCGGCCGGGCCTTCAGGCCGAGCGTGACCGCGCCGCCAACCGATCCTTGAGCCGATACCACTCTCCCGCGAGCGGCATGAACCAGGGACGACCCTCGTAGGGCACGGGCACGAGCGGGAAGTTGAGCCGGGCAAGCGCCGGCGCTTCGCCACCAGCCAGCCACTCCCCAACCTTCGTACCGAGGTGCGTGGTCAGGGCAATCCCGGTCCCACAGCAGCCCATCGCGTAGGCAACGCCCAGCGCGGTCCGGCCAACGTGCGGCATTCGATCGAAGGTGAAGGCGACGTTGCCGCCCCACGCGTAGTCGATCCGATAGCCAGCCAGCTGCGGATGGACCTCGATCAGACCCCGGTGCAGGATCGCGGCGGTTCGATCGATCGTCGTCGGCATGAAGCTGGCACGCCCGCCAAAGGCCACCCGGCGATCCGCCGTCACGTGCCAGTAATAGAGGAAGTTCTTGGTGTCGAAGAAGGAGCGACCCTTCGGTGAGATCTCCCGTGCCAGCTCCTCGGGGAGCGGCTCGCTGGCGATCATGTAGCTGCCGATCGGGATAATCCGCCGGCGAAGGGACGGCGCGACACCATCGGTGTAGCCGTTCGTGGCCACAAAGACGTCCCGGGCGCGGATGGTCCCCCGTTCAGTCTCCACATCGAATGAGCCCGCCGCGCGTCGGCCAATGGATCGAGCGCGAACCCCTTCGTGGAGATCGGCACCGGCCTGGTCCGCTGCGCCAGCCAGTCCGGCGAAGTAGCGACCCGGGTGGATCAGGGCGGAGTTCGGGACCACCAGCGCGCCGAAGTAGGCGTCCGAACCGATCTCCTCCCGAATCCTGTCCCTTGGGACGAGCGTCGCGTCGACCCCCATCGTGGCCAGACTTTCCTGCGCGTGATGCAGCTCCCTGACATGCGCCGGGGCGTAGGCAAGCTCGACGTGGCCGACCTCTCGGAGGTCGCAGTCCATCGACTCCTCGGTGATCAGGCGTTTGACCGTCTCGTAGCCGTCAAGCGTCTCCCGATAGAGCGCCCGCCCGGTTTCGTCGCCGTAGCGACGGATCAGGGCGCGCGGACCCCACTTGTAGCCCGGATGAACGATCCCGCCGTTGCGCGTCGAAGCGCCGAAGCCGAGCGTTCTCGCCTCCAGCAGCGTGACCGCCACCCCACGTCGAGCCAGCTCTCGGGCCGCGTTGATTCCGGTGTAGCCACCGCCGATGACCACCACCTCCGCGCTCTTTGGGAGTGGCCGCCCCGACCGATCCGGCAGGGCCGGCATCGTCGCCTGCCACAACGAGCGGCGCTCGAAGTCAGGGTTGAGCTGCCCGGGCCTGTTCATCGTGTTGAGCGTAGCCCACGGCGAGACGTGCGGTCTGGTCGACAGTGACTCGGCAGGTGGTTGCGACAACTGTCGCATATGTGCTACGGTCGGCGCATGACCGACGTCGCCTCGCGTGAACTACGCAACAACACTCGTGCCATCCTCGCCCGCGTGGAAGCCGGCGAGTCGATCACGATCACCGTGGGCGGGCGTCCGGTTGCTACGATCGAACCGATCGATCGTCGACCTCGGTCGATGTCTCGAGAGGAGTTCATCC
>JANNQZ010000278.1:0-3969 GCA_031401015.1 Chloroflexota bacterium
GCGGTCCTAGGTCGGC
This sequence comes from Chloroflexota bacterium, assembly GCA_031401015.1. Classification (GTDB taxonomy): domain Bacteria; phylum Chloroflexota; class Limnocylindria; order Limnocylindrales; family CSP1-4; genus SPCO01. Next base: position 17 of record JANNQZ010000278.1, read on the forward strand.
GCGGCGACCACGGCCCAGCTCGAGTGGATCCTCGCTCATCGTCTGCCGGACCCGTCACGCGATGGGACCGACGAGGACAACGGCGTGCCCTGGCACTGGCGCTTTCTGAAACCACGGAACCGGCCCGAGGCCGGCTCCGCTGGCATGACTGTCGATCACGACGACGGCGATATCGAAGGCACCGCTGCATCCTCCGGCCGGAGGTCGATGGTGGCGATCCAGGTGTCGAAGAACGCTCTGGCGTCGCTGCGGTCGGCCAAGAGGATGAAGAGATAGAGCCGCCCGCCGGCGACGACGGTCGCCTGGATCCCGTGCTGACACTCCGCGAACCTGCCCGACTGCCCATCGACGGTGATCTCCGCTTGCTGGCTGCGAGGCACACCGCAGCCGCTAGCCGCCAGAGGCGTGACGTACTCGTCGACCCAGTCATCGATCGAGACCCCGTCCGGGATCTGTGTCGAGGCGCCCTCGAGATAGGCGGCCAGGCCGGTCTCCACTGCATCGAATCGGTCGAAGACCTCATTGCGCTGGTGGTTGACGGGATCCCAGAGCTCCGTGGCCGGCTTGGGCTCTCCCCTCGGATACTTGAACGAGAAGCCGTAGGTCGGCGAGACGAAGGTCGTCGTCAGGTTGGGCAAGTCGACCGCGGTCTCCGGGGTCAGGTCGATCGTGGCGGCGAAGGCGTCGAAGACGGCTCTGGCGTCGCTGCGGTCGTGCGACAGGGCGAAGAGGTAGCGCCGTCCGCCGGCGATGACGGTCGCCACGATCTCGTTCGAACACTCCACGATCCTGCCCGACTGCCCGTCGATGGTGATCTCTGCCGGCTGGCTGCGAGGGGCACCGCAGCCGCCAGGCGAGTCTTCGACGGCATCGTCGACCAATTCATCGATTGAGGCGCCATCCATGATCTCCGTCGACGCGCCCCGAAGGACGGCGGCCAAGCCGGTCTCCACGAGATCGAAACCGTCGTTGATCTGCCCAACACCCCAGAGCTGCTTGGCCGGTGTGAGCGCGACTCTGTCGGGATGCTTGATCGAGAATCCGTTCCTCGGCGAGACGAAGGTCATCGTCAGATCCGGGAAGTCGACCGCCTGGGCCGCAGAAGGCGACGGTGACGGGCCGCCGACGCTCGATCCGTCCGGCTGGCGCGGAACGACGTTGATGGCCAGGAGGCCGACCGCGACCACGAGGACCGCGGCGCTGGCCACGCGGGCGAAGATGCTCACAGGTGTTGCCCTCCGCGCCGGCCACCAGGCACGGCGCTGTCGAGTCGTGTGGATCTCCTCGAGGGCGGACAGCAGTGCGCGGTCGGACATCCGGGTCGGGCCGTCATCGAGCCAGGCTCGGGCGGTTCGATCGAACTCGTTCTCGTTCATGCCATCTGCTCCCGGGACTCGGTGCTGGTCGTCCGGGCATCGGCATCAAGTGCCGCCCGGAGGGTGGACGTTGCATAGCGGAGCCTCGAGCGGATCGTTTCCGTGGGGACGCCGAGGTTCTGGGCGATCTCCGCGACCGACCAGCCGAGGTAGTGGTGGAGCACGAACGCCGCGCGTTGCTCCGTCGGCAACCGGCGGAACCCGCGATCGAGCGCATCGCGCGTGACGATGTCTTGGGTGGTGTCCGGCGTCGCGGGCCCGTCGATGGGCAGGGCCACCACGTTGGCGGACCACTTCGAAGCGCGCTTGGCCTCCGCATAGCAGGCGTGAACCAGGATCCGATGGATCCAGGCTTCGAACCGCTCGATGTCGCGGAGCGCCGGCAGCTCCCGCCACGCCGTGACGAGCGTTTGCTGGACGGCGTCCTCGGCGCGCCCGACGTCACGCAGGATCCGATGCGCGACGACGAACAGCCGGTCAGCCGAGCCGCGAGCGATGGAGGCGAAGGCCTCCTCGTCCCCGGACCGTGCCGCCTCGACGAGGGCGAGGTCCATCCATCCGGCTCCCAGCTTTGCGGCCCCTGGTGGGACGCTTCACCCACTATGAGTGCCGTTCCCAGGGAATCGGGGTGAAGATCGCGGCGCAGGACGGTCGACTGATTTCGCGACCGGGTTCGTGCGCCGCTGGCCCAGCACGCCCGAACTCCCTCGACCGGCTCAAGGACGGGTAGCGGGGACGCCTTGAGCTACCGAACGGTGACCATACCGTTGGCGACGCAGACGAGTGGGTGACCCTCCCCCTTTGCCCCGGTACCTACTCGGTGTTGGTCTCGTGAGGACTCGCGCCGCGCGACTGTGTTCGCTCGGCCGGGTTCGCGATTTATCCCGGTCGTCGATCGGGGATCCGCCGAGTTCGCCCGTGGGCGCCCACGTTCGCCCACATGGCGCGCTGAGCCGACAAGTGGCCACGAGCTCGACCGAACTTGGAAAGGCCCCCGGCTTGCCTACGGCGCTGCTCGCGCACTCCGCGCCGGGCCGACGATCCCTTCCTCGTAGGCCGTGAGCAGGTCGAACAGCTCGGTCGCCGCGTACTGGCGGTCGTAGGTCCCCGCGCTCAGCTGGCGGATGACGCCGGCCTCGGCCAACGCCTTGAGCGCCGCGAGCGTCTGCTGCTGGCTAACCCCGATCGCCGCCCGGGCGGTCGGGGCCGAGAGCACCGGCAGGGCGGGCAGCAGCGCGAAGGGGTGGGACGGGAGATATCGAGCGGAAGGGAAGATTTCGGCAGCGCGTTGGCAGGTGAGTTTTCTAGACGGTGAAGTGATCCGCGATCTCTGGCGGGACGGCCTGGACTGATTTGGCGCCCGACGACGTGGCCTAATCGGCCGAATAGGAATCGGGGCCCGCCGTGGGCACGCTTACCGCATGACGGCGCGCTGGTCCGATCCACACCGACTCCCGGTTCCCCCCACCGGGTACGTCCGCGCCGTCAGCACCGTGGCGGCCCGATGAGTGGGCTCGAGATCGTCCTTGACGGGCATCTGCGGGGCTCGCTCCCGCGGACGCCGACCAGCCGCCAGGTCGACGTCCTCGCGGCGTTCGTCGCGACTGGAGGCTCGGTGGCGGAGGCCGCGGCGCGGGTGGGCGTGCGGCCGAGCACGGCGAATTGGCACGTGGCCGACCTGCGCGCCCGGTCGGGCCTAACGACCGAGCAGCTGATCTACCGAGGGCGCGCTGAGGGGTGGCTCGTGGTGCCGAGCCTCGAGTAGGGCTCGAGCAGCCGGGGTACGGCCCGCGGCCGGGGGTCGGACCCGTAGCGCCCGTGCCTGGGAACTAGGCCAGCCGGGCCGGTGGGTGTTGGGGCTGGAGAACGTCGACAAGGGCGGGCCAGGCGCTGCGGTGTGCGGCCCCTCCACGCCCCACATGGCCGCCCGCTACGCGTGCACCTGAGACTAACCGTCATGACGCGCTGGCCGTCGCACTAGCCCACAGGCGTAGCACCGCAGGCGAATAGACCGCACCAACCAGCCTATCGACGATTGGCGGGTGAAGCTCTGCACGGCCTGTGGTGTCGTCACCAGCCGCGCGGTTGGCCGCTGCACCGATCACGCCCGGCAGTCCAACCGCAGCCGGCACAACGCCCTCTACAGCTCGCGGGGCCTTTCAGGCTGACGCCGTTCGGCGTACGCCCACGGCCTAGCACTCGCGCTGCCGGACAGGGTTGCTATGGCGCGCCCGACAGGACTCGAACCTGCGACCTTTGGGTCCGGAACCCAACGCTCTATCCACTGAGCTACAGGCGCGGCTGCCTATCGTAGCGGTTCACGCTCTCCGGGTCACAATGGCCCCGGACGCACGAGAGTCACCCACCCGTGATGGGGTGTCGTGGCGAATTGCCCAAGGTCAGGGCTACCCGCCACTCCCTTCGGTGCGGATGTGCCCGGTGAGGTCCTTGGCGCGCGGATCCGGTATCGTCTCGGCGGGTAGGTCGGGCAGCCGGACCTCCTCGTCGCGCGACAACCTGATCCAGTCCCACAGCTCGTGGTTCACGAGGATGGTGCCAACGCGCGCGCGATGGTTC
>JANNQZ010000279.1:0-1737 GCA_031401015.1 Chloroflexota bacterium
CTCGGCCGGCATTCGCGCCCTGAGCTGAGTTGCCCGGCACGGGCTCGGCGCGGAGATGATGGCCCTCCTCGACGACGTCAACAGCACGGATCTGGTCGGGGCCATTCGGCTCGGCTGCCGCGCCATGGAATCAGTCTTCAATGCCGACGACCCGCGCGGCGTCGCCTTCTTTGATGCCGTCGTCCGGCCGCTGCCCCGTCTCGCCTTCAGCCCCGTTCACTCGGAGGCGCACGTCCCGGGCCGTCACCTCAACGGTCTTCTCGCAGCCGAGGGCCTGGCCGGCGTCGAGGTCGACGAGGACGCCGTGCGGCGCCACCGCGCGGCCCTCCTGTTCTCGTATTCGGGGGATGTGCCGCTGCCCCTGAACCGCGAGCGCGTCGATGGGCCGCTCGCGCACTTCTGCCAGCACAACGTTCGGGAGGGGTTCCACGGGCTGGCCGCGTTGATCCGGTGGCGCGCCGACGACGAGGCGCTGGCGCTGGCGATCCGGTCGATCGACTTCATCAGTGGTCATTGGCAGGCCCCGGACATCTGGTCCGTGCCGATCTCGCCCCGGGATTGCCAGGCCCTGACGCTCGTCCAGGGCCTCGGACGAGCCATCGGTCCGCTGGTCAAGGTATGGCAGGCGGCCGGTCATGAGCCCGCGATCGACCTCGCCCGACGCATCGCCGACGCCGTCATCGATGCCTTTCCGCCCGACGGAGCCTTCCGGTCCGACGTCCTCGGGACTCACACCCACTCGATCACTTCGACGCTCGCATCGCTCGCCAGCCTCGGGGACGCCCAGGCCGATCGGGCTCTGCTGGACCGTGTCCGGGCGTTCTACGGGAACGGCCTCTGGCGGATCCGCGACGAGCTGGGCTGGGCGGTCGAGACGACGGTGCCGGGAGCAAGCCCGGACAAGGGCGAAGGCAACGCATCGGGCGATATCGTCGAGACGGGCCTGATCCTCGGACGCCACGGCGACCCATCGGCCGACGATGATGTCGAGCGGATCGTGCGCGCCCACCTGCTGCCGTCGCAGCTGCGCGACGTGTCCTGGATCCCCGGCTCAGCCGGGACCGACGACGGAACGCGCGACGTGGCTCGTCGTCTCCACGGCGCGTTCGGCTTTGCGGCGCCGTATGGCCACGACCCGCTCGGGCTGGAGACGATCAAATTCAATCTCGATATCGTCGGCGGCGTGATTGCTTCACTCGCGGAGGTCGCCGCCGCCGCGGTCGGCTCGACAGGGGTCGGCGCCGACGTTCGATTCCTGTTCGATCTGGAGCGCGACGGCGTCCGCATCAGATCGCCATATGGGGCTGGGGAGACGGTCGAAGTGACCGCGGCGGGCGGCGTTGCCCTCCGCGTGCGGCTCCCCGGTTGGTCGGCAACGCCAGGCTGGCACGCCGTTGATGCGGGCCCGATCCGGCTCGTGACCCCGCTCCCGACGACGGAACTCCGCCTGCGGCACCGGACCCGCTCGATCCATGCGCGGCTGCGGGGCGACCAGATCGTCGCGATGGAGGATGTTGGCGCCAGACTCAGGTTCTTCCCGGCGATGCGCTAAGGCGGTTCGGAGCTGTCGGGATCCTCGCGGGCCGGCGCCCCGGAGGTCAGGCAGGTTTCTGGGGCACGTCGAGCGCATCGCGGAGCCCGCTCGCGTCACGATCACCCGGCCCGCCCGGCGGTGGGCCGGCATTGACGATGGGCTGGCCCAAAGGGCCGGCGCCATGCGGCAGGTTGTCGGGATCC
>JANNQZ010000280.1:0-10651 GCA_031401015.1 Chloroflexota bacterium
GCCCTGGCGACGGGCAACACGGTGGTCCTGAAGCCATCCGCACGCACGCCACTGAGTGCGCTGGCCTTCGCCGAGATCCTGGCCGAGATCCTCCCGCCCGGCGTCGTCAACGTCCTGTCCGGCTCCGGTGCCGACATCGGCGACGCGCTCGTCGGGCATCCGACGGTGCGCATGGTCTCGATCACCGGTGATACGGCGACCGGCAAACGCATCGCGAAGATCGCCGCGGACACCGTCAAGCGGCTCCACCTGGAGCTGGGCGGCAAGGCGCCGGTCATCGTCTTCGATGACGCGGACGTGGACCAGGCGGCAGAGACGCTCCGGTTCGCCGGCTACTGGAACTCGGGCCAGGACTGCACGGCGGCCACCCGGGTCATCGCAGGACCCAAGGTCTACGACAGGTTCGTCGCAGCACTGGCCGAGCAGGTCCGCACCATCAAGTGGGGCGACCCGGCCGAAGGCGACGACATCGAGATGGGTTCGATGATCGCAACAGCTCAGGCCGACAAGGTCCAGGGCATGGTCGATCGGGCCCGCGCCGGCGCCGAGGTCGTGGTGGGTGGCGAGCGACCGGATCGAGCCGGCTCGTACTACACGCCGACCGTGATCGCCGGTCCCGATCAGAAGTCAGAGATCGTCCAGGACGAGGTCTTCGGCCCGGTCGTCACCGTCCAGCGCTTCAGCGACGAGGATCAGGCCGTCGCCTGGGCCAACGACACGCCGTTCGGTCTCGCGTCCTCGCTGTTCACGACGGATATCGGCAAGGCCATGCGGGTCGCCAAGGCGCTCGAATTCGGCCACGTCTGGATCAACGAGCACTTCACCCTGGCCTCTGAGCTCCCGCACGGCGGTGTCAAGCAGTCCGGCTGGGGCAAGGATGGCTCCAAGTACGCGCTTGAGGACTACACGTTCATCAAGCACGTGATGATCAACACGGGCAGCTGAGAAGATCGCAGAAATCAACGCGGTCTCGCGGGCGGCCGTCGGGGCCGCCCTCGAGCGACTGGATCTCGCCGAGGTCGCCGGGGCGCGCTGGTTCGGCGCCAAGGGGCGCAGCGTCACGTCGATCGAACTTGACCATGCGTTCGTGCTCGACTCGGCCGGCCATGCCGGGGCGGCCGCGGTCGCGGGCACTGATGGACCTCACGTCCTCGCGATCGCACGCCTGGCGCTCGATGATCGATCGACGCAGCGCTACACGTTCGCCCTGACGGGGTGGCCGCTGCGGGTCGCCGGCGCCGGGGACGGTGCCTGGCGTGCGTTGCTCGTGGCGATCGCCGACGGTCGAACGATTGCCGGGCTCACGGACGATCGCCCCGAGGACTCGAGCCAGCGAGCCCCGGCACGGTCCGCCCTTGTCTGCCGCCCGGCGCCGGCCCTCGCCGATCTCGTCGGCGGGGGACCCGACGCGGTGCGGGCGCTGCCTGAACGGCCGCTCGGCGCTGACCAGTCGAACACGTCGGTCGTGGTCGGGGAGCGGGTGCTCCTCAAGGCGTATCGCCGGTTGGAACCGGGGCTTAACCCGGAGCTGGAACTCGTCGCTTTCCTGACCGAAGAGGCCCAATACCGGGGCGTGCCGCCGCTCGCCGGCTACGCCGAGGTGGTGTCCCCAGCGGGCGCGGTTGCCACGGTGGCGGTCGCCCAGGCGTTCGTCGCCGACGGGATCGACGCGTATGAATCGATTGCGGAGACGCTCACCGGGTGGCTGCTGGGCGCTCCGCCGATCGACCTTGAACTCGCGACCGAGGTCGCGGCCGAGCTTGGCGCGTTGACCGCTGGTCTCCATGTCGCCCTCGGCGATCCGCGCGGCATCCCCGAGTTCGAGCCGCGCGCGGCCACCCGTGCCGAGTTGCGCGGCTGGGCCCGATCGGCGCAGCGACAACTGGTCCGCGCCGTGGACGTCACCCCGGGTGAGGCCGGGCGGGTCCTCCACGATCTGGCGGCCGCGATCGCCGCGGAGCTGACCGTCTTCGAGGCACTCCCGGCGGCGCCGATCCTCACCCGTCTCCATGGCGACTACCACCTCGGCCAGGTGCTGATCACTGGCGACGGGTACAGGGTCATCGATTTCGAGGGCGAGCCGACGAAACCGCTCGAAGATCGCCGGGCGCACGGGTCGCCGCTGCGCGACGTCGCCTGCATGCTCCGCTCGCTGGACCACGTCGGACGGAGTGCCGGTCGGCGGGCGGTCGCGCGCAATGGTGGCCCAAGCGGTCGGCCTGGTCTGGATCTGGGCGAATGGCTACGGCGGTCGCGCGAGCAGTTCCTCGAGGCCTATCGGGCCGGCTTGCGGGTCGCCGGATCACCGATCCTCGTGGATCCCGCGCTCCTTCGTGCCTTCGAGATCGAAAAGGAGACATACGAATTCATCTACGCCAGCGCCTATCTGCCCACGTGGCTGTGGGCGCCGACCGAAGGGATGCGGGGCCTGTTCGAGCGTCCAGTCTGAGGGTGCCCCGTCCGCTTCGAACGGACGGTCTGAGGGTTTGGGCCTGAACGGTCTGAAGCTTCGGCGTCAGGGTCAGCGGCGCCCGGCAGAGTCGACGTGGGCGTCGGCAAGTTCGGCGCGCAATTCGCCTAGTCGTTCGATCGTTTCGAAGTCGAACGGCGTTCGAAAGACGAAGATGACTTCGCCGACGCCGAGGGCGTCGTAGGCCGCGACATAGGTCGCCACCGTCTGCGGCGAGCCGCCAATCGACAGTCCGCGATCCGATCCGTCGGCAGCCACGCGGCCGACGATGCCATGCGCCCGGGCTATCTCATCCCAGGCTCGATGCGCCGAGGAAGCGTCGTCGCGGATCACGCCGTGGATCGTGACCGTGCGCTCGATCGACTCGAATGGACGATCGATCTCGGCGCAACGCTCACGGAGCAGGTCGCTCGTAGCGGCGATCCGCTCGGGTGTGCCGAAGCCGTTCCAGATGTCGGCGTAGCGGGCGGTGGTGCGCAGCGTCCGGGCGGGGCCGGAACCCCCGATCAGGATCGGGAGGCGCGGCTGGATCGGCCAGGGAGTGCACAAGGCGTCACGCATGGTGTAGAAGCGCCCAGCATGGGTCACCGTCTCGCCGTCGAGCAGGCGGCGAATCAGTCCCGTGGCTTCGTCGAGCCACTCCAGTCGCTCGCCGAAGCCAGACCCGAAGTCCAGGCCGAACGCCTCGTGCTCGCGCCCGAACCAGCCACCGCCGAGACCGAGAACTGCGCGACCGCCCGACAGGTGATCGAGGGTCGTGGCCAGCTTGGCTGTCAGCCCCGGGGTACGGAAGGTGTTGGCGGCCACGAGCGGGCCGAGGCGGACCCGCTCGGTCAGGGCGGCGAGTGCCGCGAGCGTCGCCCATCCCTCGAGCTTGCCATCGGCCGGGTCGCCTTCGTCGGCGAGCAGGTGATCGTCGATCCAGAGCGAGTCCCAGCCTGCCCGCTCAGCGGCCAGGCAAGCGTCCCGCAGCTCCGGCCAGCCGGTCCGATTGATCCAGAATCCCGCGCCGAAGCGCATCGACGTCTCCTCGGCCATGGTTGTCGCGACGACCCGTATCGTACGGCTGTGGCCGACCTCCCCAAGCTTCCGTCCGCGCTGCGCGACGCGATCCTTGCCTGGTACGAAGTGGCGGGGCGCGCGCTGCCATTTCGAGCGACTGCGGACCCGTTCGCCATCCTCGTATCGGAAGCGATGGCCCAGCAGACCCAGGCCGCCCGAGCCGGGGAAGCCTGGATCTGGTTCATGGCCCGGTTTCCGACGGCCGACGCTTTGGCCGCCGCGACTCCGGCCGACGTTCTGCGGGCATGGCATGGCCTCGGTTACAACCGGCGGGCCCTGTACCTGTGGCGCGCGGCACGCCAGATCGTCGAGTTGCACGGCGGCCGGGTTCCTGCGGATCTGACCGCCCTGCAGGCGCTCCCCGGCGTTGGGCCATACACAGCCAGGGCGGTGGCGGCGCTGGCATTCGGGCAGCCTGTGGGTGCGGTCGACACGAATGTTCGCCGGGTCCTCGGGCGGATTGTTGCCGGGCAGGCAGCGCCGACCCTCGGGGCGGCGGTGCTCCAGGAAATCGCGGATGCCGCAGTCCCTCCCGACCGGCCCGGCGCGTGGACGCATGCCCTCATGGATCTCGGGGCGGTGGTGTGCCGGCCCCGGCGGCCGAATTGTGCAGCCTGTCCGGCGTGGGTCTGGTGCCTGTACGCCAGGGAGAGGATGACGGACGCTCGGTCGTCCCCACAGGAGCCAAGGCCTTCCGCCATAGGCTCTGGCGGCGATGGGAACGGGTCGGCCGAACGCGAGGCGCCGGCCTCCTTCGCCGCCACGTCGCGCTGGTTGCGTGGGCGCATCATCGAATGTCTCCGCTTGGTCGACGGCGATGGCTGGACGAGGATCGAGGGACCGATAGGGGCGCATGACGATGCTGCGGTCGCCGTCGCACTCCAGGCGCTCGCCCGGGAAGGTCTCGTCGAGATCGACAGATCAGGAACATCCGGTGACGGCCAGCGTGCGAGGCTCCCGGTCTCGTAGGCCGAAGTCCCGCGGGGAGTCGTGCGGGGCGGCGTGCCGGTGGTTCCCGATCTCGCTGCTGCCCGAGCAGCGCCGCGGCAGCCCGGCTGGAGAACCCAGCAAGACCCGGCGCAAAGGCCCGACCCACCGACGGCCCGACCCGGCCTGGCCCGGCCGCAACCCAACCCGACCCACTGTGGCCCGGCGTCGGCTACGCTTCGGGGGCCATGCCCACCGACACGTCGCGGCCAGCCCGTGCACCCGTGCCCGCCTCGATCGGCGACTCGGACCCCGGCGAGGCGGCTGGGTCCAAACCGGGCTCAGTTGGCGCCCCAAGCCTGCCCGCTGACGATCCCGTGATCTTCACTCTGGATCTCCGCGGCCTGCGCCGGCATTGGGCCTCCCGTGCCGCGCTGCCCGCCGTTTCGGCCGAGATGATGACCGGCGCCGACCACAAGGCACAAGCCCTGGGCTACCCGCAGGAACGTCTGATGGAGCATGCCGGCACCGCGGTCGCCGCCGCCGTTCACGCGCTCGCGACAGACCTGGATCGTTGGGGGACTGGGCCAATCGTGATCCTGTGCGGTCCCGGCAACAACGGCGGCGATGGCTACGTGGCCGCACGTCGACTGGCCCTGGCCGGCGCCCGGGTGATCGTCGCCATCGTGGCGAGCGCGGCGAGACCCCGGGGAGCTGCGGCGGCACGCAACTGGGATCGGATCGCCCGCGACCGGGGGATCGACAAGGTCCATCTCCCGGTCGCCCGTGACGTTGCCATGTTCGGGAAGGGGATCGAGAAGGCCGCGGTCATCGTCGATGCCTTGCTCGGGACCGGCGTCCGCGGCGCACTGCGCGAGCCGATCCGCTCCGCCGTCGAGGTCATCGATCGGGCCCGGGCGGCCGGCATCCCGGTCGTCGCCGTCGACACCCCGACCGCGGTGGACCTCTCCAGCGGAGAGCCGTCTGATCCGGCGGTCCGTGCCGATCTGACCGTGACGTTCCACCGACCAAAGACCGGCCTGACGACCCGACGCGGTGCCGCCTACGCCGGCAGGGTCCTGGTCGCCCCGATCGGGATTCCGCCCGCGGCCGACCGTGGCTGACCCGGCCGCCGATGGTCCCCCGAGTCGCTCTCAGCCGGGCGTACGTCAGGTCGTCCTCGTCGCCGCGGCCGTGGTTGCGCTGGTTCTCGGTGCCGCCGTGCTCACCAGTCTGCTTCCCGCGACGATCCAGGAGATCGTGTTCCAGACGCCTGTCGCGATCGGGGTCCTGGTGATCGGCACGGCCTGGATTCTGTGGCGCATCTCGAGGCGCGGCCGCCCAGCCCCGGATTCGTGACGACCGAGGCCGCCCAACCCGCGGCGCCGGCCAAGCCCACCTCCAGCAAGCCCGGCCCCCTCGATCGCCGTCGCGCAGACCTCGGACTGCTGGCGGGCCAAACCTGGGACGTCATCATCGTCGGTGGCGGGATCGTCGGTGCAGGAGCCCTCCTCGATGCGGTGTCGCGCGGCATGCGTGCCGCCCTCGTCGAGCAGGACGACATTGCATCGGGCACCTCGTCGCGCTCGTCGCGGTTGATCCACGGGGGCCTGCGCTACCTCGAGCAGTTTCGATTCGGGCTCGTCCGCGAGGCCTTGACCGAACGAGCACGACTGCTCGATCTTGCTCCGCACCTCGTTCGGATCGAGCCGCTGCTGTTCCCGATCTACGGAATCCCGTACCTGTCGAAGGCGTTCTACGACGCGGGGCTCACGCTGTACGACATCCTCGGCGCCCGACACGACGGCGGCTGGCATCGACGCCTCTCGCGGGTCGACACGCTTGACCTCGCGCCGACACTTCGAATCGAGGGGCTCCGCGGTGGGCTGATCTATCACGACGGCGTCGAGGACGACGCCCGGTACACGCTCGCGGTCACAAGGACAGCGCAGGCGGCCGGTGCCACGGCGCTGACCCGCGTCCGCGCGACAGGGCTTCGGGCCGAACCGCGGACCGGCACGCACCTGCTGCGGCTCTCCGACCTGCTGACCGGCGATGACCTCGAGGTCGCGACGCGCGCCGTGGTCGATGCGACCGGGGTCTGGGCAGCCGAGCAGGACCACCCGCTTGGCGGCACATCACTGCGGATCCGTCCCAGTCGAGGGGCGCACCTCGTCGTGCCCCGTGACCGGATTCCCAACAAGGTCGGGTTGACGATCCGCGTCCCGGGCAAGGTGGTCTTCCTGGTTCCGTGGCCCGGCCACTGGCTGATCGGCACAACGGATGCCCCGTTTGACGGCCCGGCGGCGCGCCCGACGGCCGCAGGCTGGGAGGTCGACCGGCTGCTCGCCACCGCCAATGCGACGCTGGACCTGACCCTTCGGCGGGAAGACGTGGTTGGCACCTATGCGGGTCTCCGGCCGCTGGTCGCACCGGCCGACGGTTCGACGGTCAAGGCGTCCCGGGAACACCGCGTGACCATCGAGCCGAATGGCGTGGTCCGGATTGGCGGCGGGAAGTACACGACGTATCGGGTCATGGCCAGCGACGTGATCGATGCCGTCCTGGGGCGGGTCGACGCGAGGGCGCGCCCGTCGGGGACGGCCGAATGGCGGCTGGTTGGAGCGGCCGAGGCCGACGCCCGGGCGCGGATCGCCGGTGAGCTGGCGACGATCATCGCGGTCGGTTCGATCGACGGGGCGGCCACGCAACTGGTCGCGCGGCACGGCACGGAGGCGCCCGCGATCGTCGCGCTAGGGGCGGAGCTGGACCTGCTGCGCCCGTTGTTGCCCGGGCGCGCGTTTCTCGAGGCAGAGGTGGCGTGGGCGGCTCGTGCGGAGCTGGCCCTCTCGCTCGATGACGTGCTTGCGCGCCGGACCAGGCTTGCGCCCGAACTGCCCGATCGCGGTGCCACGATCGCTCCGCGGGTGGCCGCGATCCTGGGCGAGGAGCTTGGCTGGGGCGATGCCCGCCAGGCGCTCGAAGTCGAGACCTATCTCGCCGCTGCCCGGCGTGAGTTCGATGTCCCGGCAGCCGCCGATTTCGAACCGGTCAGCGCTGGCATCTCGCCAATCCACTGAGCGGGCTGTCATCGGTCCGTCACAGGCGGTGGCCATCCTCCGGCCATGAACCTGATCGGCGACCTCGAACGTCTCTTCGCAAGCTCTCTCTATCCACTCCGGGTCCCGATTGCGATCGCCGTTGGGTTCGCGATCGTTGGTCTCCTGCTGCTTGCGCGGCGACGTGGCTGGTTCGCGGCGGCGCGGCGCCATCCTCGGCGAACGGGGTCGGTCTTCGCACTGGCATTGGTGGTCGGCCTGCCGCTGACCTGGTACCTCGCCTCGCCGCTGTTCATTCGGACGACCTTGATCGAACCACCGACCGCCGCCGCCGCGGATCAGTCACCCAGCGTGCCCGGGGTCTCGATCGGAGCGACCGGGTCGGCTGATTCGACCGAGGAGCCCGAGTCCTCCGACGCCGGATCCCGACAGCCGGCGCCGACCGCGGCGACCGCAGGGGCCGCGGCGACCGCAGGGACCGCGGCGACCGACGGCGCTGGGTCGCCCCCGACCGAGCCGGCCGCGACCCAGCCGACGCCGGCGCCAACCGACGCTCCGGCTTCGCCAGGCCCAACGCCGGCGCCTACCGCATTCGATCCGGTCGTCGCCGCCTCCGGGACGTTCCGCGGCGCGGATGACTTTCACTTCGGCCAGGGGACCGCCTCGATCATCGAAACCTCACCCGGCCGGTTCACGCTCCGATTCGACGCGTTCTCGGTGCGCAATGGCCCGGACCTGTATGTCTACCTGTCGCCGAGCGCCGAAGGCTACGCCGACGGCGTCCTCGAATTGGGCACCCTCAAGGCGACCGATGGGTCCTTTGGGTACGAGCTGCCCGCCGGGATCGACCCGACCGATTTCGCCAGTGCGGTGATCTGGTGCAAGCAGTTTGCGGTGCTGTTCGCGGTAGCTCCGTTCGAGGCTCGATGACCCGCCAAAGGTCCCGGCTGCCCGCCGAAAATCGGGTCTATGCAAGCGCAAACGAATTGCGTACGATCCCGCTGGCAAATGCCACGGAAGCGTTCGTGGCCAGAACGTAGCACGACGCAAAACTCGGACTCCTCTCACGGCTGACGCGAGAAAACCCGAAGGGCTCGCGCCGGCTACCGAGAGGAGTTTCAGTTTCGTGTACAACGACAAGAACCTTACGTGTGCGGACTGCAGTCAAGAATTCGTCTTCACCTCGTCCGAGCAGGATTTCTACTCCCAGCGCGGGTTTACCGAGCCACGTCGCTGCCCATCCTGTCGAGCCAGCCGCAAGGCCGCTCGCAATAGCGAGGGTGGTGGCGGAAGCTCGTACGGCGGCTACGGTGCCGGAGGCGGGTATTCCGCTGGAGGCTCGGGCGGCTCCGGCGGCGGGTACGGTGGTGGTGGTGGCGGCGGGGGCTACGGCGCCCGTGATCGCGGACCGCGCGAAATGTTCAGCGCTACCTGCTCATCGTGCGGCAAGGACGCCCAGGTCCCGTTCCGCCCGACGAGCGGCAAGCCCGTCTACTGCAGCGATTGCTTCCGCAGCCAGCGCGGCGGCTGATCCCGACCCTCTCGGTGCGGGCCGAATCACGACCCGCCGAACCAGCGTGAACCCCGATCCGGGTCGTCAGCCGACCCGGATCGCTTGATTCTAAGGGCGTTCCCGCCCAGGACGCGACCAGCAGTCGACACCCGGCACCCAAGCCGCGACGCCGACCGCCATCCGGGGCGTTCCCGCCCAGGACGCGACCAGCAGTCGACACCCGGCACCTAAGCCGCGACGCCGACCGCCATCCGGGGCGTTCCCGCCCAGGACGCGACCAGCAGTCGACACCGGGCACCCAAGCCGCGTTTCTCGGGATGCTTGGTCTCTTACGTCGTCGACCAGTCGCGGATCAGGAGGTCAGAACCTGGTCAAATTGCCCTCGCTCAGCGGCGTCGCCTGGCAGTCGCGCCGGCGTCGCAGCGGGACGCCGCTCGGGCGCCGCGCCGCCCAGCCTCAGCTCCCGTCGGAACGCTTCCCGCCCAGCAGCTCAAGGTCGAACTTTCGCTCCTTGCCATGGATCAGGCGATCGATATTGTCCGAGTGAGCGAGCCAGATGAAGATGGCTCCGACCGCGGCATAGACGACATACGTCGAGGGCGTGCCTGGCGCGACCAGGAAGAAGAGCAGCATCGCGGCCGAACCGAGCAGGGACCCGAGCGACACGTAGCGCGTCAGCAGGATGACGACGATGAACACCGGCGCCGCCAGAAGAACCGCCAGCGGCTGGATCACAAGCATCGTACCCACGCCCGAGCCAACGCCACGCCCGCTGCGGAACCCGGCAAAGACGGACCAGATCGCCCCCGCAACGGCCGATGCGGCACACAGTGCCTCGATCAGCGGGTCACCGCCGGTCACCACCCGTGCGATCAACACGGGTAGCGCGCCCTTGAGCAGGTCGCCGCTCACCACCACTGCGGCCCATTTCCGGCCGAGCGCCCGCAGGGCATTGGTGCCGCCCGTTCGGCCCGATCCGATCGTTCGTGGATCCGTGCCGCCAGCCGCTCGCGCCACGAGCACGCCCACGGGAACCGACCCAGCGAGGTACGCGAGGAGCATCAGGGCAGCGGTGCGCAGGACGAGCGCAGGGTCCAACAGCACCCTCCAACGGCGGTTCGAGAACGCCGTTCCGTTCGGCGCCAGCGGCCGGAGTCTAGCATCGGGCGGCTCCCGGTCGGGCCACACCGATCGGGGAACATCGGTCGGGCCACCAGGTCGGGCTACACCGATCGGGCCCCGATCACGCTTCAGGCACCGTCGTCTGGCCGACGCCGTTTGCGTGTCGGCGGAGCCCGCGCGTACCATCGCCCTCGATGACCCCTCCCGCCCAGCCGGTCCTTCGACGCTTTCCCGGCACACCCGTTGCGCCCACCACGCAGACCGGCCCCGGCGGCTCAACCTGGCTTGCTGAGGCACCCTGACCCATGGCCGTCGGTTCGTCTAATGACTTCGATCTCGTCGTGCTCGGCGCCGGGACCGGCGGGTACGCCGCAGCGTTCCGGGCCGCCCAGCTCGGCCTCAAAGTCGCGCTGGTCGATGAGGACAAGATCGGCGGGACGTGCCTGCATCGAGGCTGCATTCCGACCAAGGCCCTGCTCGAATCGGCGGCGTTCGCGG